>NZ_JARESV010000020.1:0-152656 GCF_046026985.1 Paraburkholderia sp. RL18-101-BIB-B | reverse complement strand
TCGCCGCACCCGCCGTTGCTGCCGGCGCGGGGTCCCGCGCCGGGGGCGGCGAGCGGGGCGGTCGACGGTGAAGCGCGCGGCGGCGGTGAGCCGGCCTTGGCGCCGACGCCCACGCCGGACGATGTGGTGCCGCCGGATGCCGGCAGTCCGGCTAACGCGCTGCCGGAAACGCCGACGGGCGGACGCGGCTCGCCGTGAGCGGTGTGGTCTGGCCGCGCTGCGCGGTTGAGCCGGGTCGGCGCTTTTCGCAGGCGCGGCTGAGCTCGTGCGGCGCTTTTCCATCGACGCGGCTGAGTTCGTGCGGCGCTTTCGCCAGCGCGACAAGACTCGCGGCGCTTTCCGCAGGCGTGGCTGCGCTCGTGCGGTTTCTTTCCATAAGCACGGCTCAACTCGCGCGGCATTTTCCACAAATGCGTCTGAGCGACGCATCTCTTTCCAGAGGCACGGATGCGCGCGCCGCGCTTTCCCACGGACGCGGCGGTCCACGCAATCCGCATTAGCCGCGGCACCAGGCCCCTACGACCTCACCGCCTCGCTCCCGCTCGCCACGTCAGGGTCCGAAAAACCCGCTCCCGCTTCGAGCGAAGCATCGTGATGCAGCAACAGCACGGCCGCGACTCCAACCAGACCGGCGCCCGACAGACACAGCAGACCGGCGCCGAAGCCGCCGGTGCTGTCCTTGATCCAGCCCATCGCGTACGGTCCGAAGAAGCCCGCCAGATTGCCGAGCGAGTTGACCGCTGCAATACCGCCCGCCGCCGCCGCGCCTGACAGGAACGCGGCCGGCAAGGTCCAGATCACCGGCAGGCAGCCGAAGATGCCGAACCCGGCGATCGACAGCGCGATCATCTTCTGCACCGGATTGTCGAGCCCGGCCGCCGCCGCGATGCCGGCCGCCGCCACCAGTAGTGCAATCGCCACGTGCCGTTTGCGTTCGAGCTTACGGTCCGAGTGACGTCCCCAGAACACCATGCTGATCACGCCGACGATATACGGCAGCGACGTCACGAAGCCCGTCTGCAGATTGGTGAGCCCGAACGATTTGACGATCTGCGGCAGGAAGAAACTCAGTCCGTAGTTGGTTGCGTTCGCACCGAAGTAGATCAACGCGACGGCCAGCACGCGCGGATTGAAAAGTGCTTCTTTCACGCTGAAAGCATGCACCGCTTCGCGATGCGCGCGCTCCTGCTTCTGGCGCGCGACCAGCCAGCCGCGTTCCTCGGCGGCGAGCCAGGTGGCGTCGGCGGGTTTGTCGGTGAGGTAGTAGATCACGACGAACGCGAGCACCAGCGCGGGCGCGGCTTCGATCAGATAGACCCATTGCCAGCCGGCCAGTCCGCCGAAGCCGTCCATCGACAGCAAGGCGCCGGAGATCGGGCCGCCGATCACGGTGGACAGCGGAATCGCCGCCATGAAATAGCCGACCACCCGACCGCGATACGCCGCCGGAAACCACAGCGTGAGCAGGAAGATGATGCCGGGAAAGAAGCCCGCCTCGGCCACGCCGAGCAGAATGCGCAGTCCGTAAAACACGTGCGCGGCGGAGAGTCCCGTGAAGCGCGCAATATCTGGGATATACGCCATCGCGCCCGCGAGAATGCCCCACGTGAACATGATCCGCGCGATCCAGCGGCGCGCGCCGAATTTCTCCAGCAGCAGATTGGAGGGGACTTCAAAGAAAAAATATGCGATGAAGAAAATCCCGGCGCCAAAACCGAAAGCGCTCGCGGACAGGCCGAGCGCCTTGTTCATCTGCAGTGCAGCAAAGCCGACGTTGACGCGGTCGAGATAGGCAATGAAATAACACAGGATCAGGAACGGCACGAGCCGAACCGTTACACGTTTCATAGTGCGTGCTTCGAGCTCCATCGATGTCTCCTCCGGTTCAGCGTCCGGCTGGTTTAAATGGTGTTGTTACAGACTAGACGCTGAAATCCGATTCCGGAAGATTTTTGCGCTGTCACGATGCAAGTGATGCAGCGTGCTCAGGTCCACGGAACGTGAACCTTGTCCAGGTTGCGGTCGAGCTGATAAGCCGCGCTGATCAGCGCGAGATGCGTCAAGGCCTGCGGAAAATTGCCGAGCGCCTCGCCGCTGGTGGCCACTTCCTCGGAAAACAGGCCGACGTGATTCGCATACGCGAGCATCTTCTCGAACACGAGGCGGCCTTCATCGACGCGTCCGGCCCGCGCCAGCGCTTCCGCATACCAGAACGAACAGGCGCTGAAGCCGCCTTCGACGCCGAGCAGTCCGTCGAGTTTCGTGCCGCGCGTGTAGCGGAAGATCAGCGGGTCCACTTTCAGTTCGCTGCCGATCGCGTCGAGCGTGCCGAGCCAGCGCGGATCGGTTGGGCCGATGAAGCGCACGAGCGGCATCATCAGCGCGGACGCATCGAGCCGCTGCGAATCCGGCGTCTGCACGAACGCGTTCAGTTCGTCGTTCCAGAAGTGCTCGTGGATATCAGCGTGGATCGCGTCGCGCGTGTCGAACCAGCGCTTGAGCGGCGCGGGCAGCGAACGCTTTTCCGCGAGACGCAGCGCGCGGTCCACGGTGACCCAGCACATCAGCCGCGAATGGAGCAGGGGCCGCAGGCCGTTGCGGAACTCCCAGATGCCGTGGTCCGGTTCGCGCCAGTGCTCGACCACATAGTCGACGGTGCGCGTGACGTCGTGCCAGCCGTCGTGCGAGATCGCGGCGCCGTACTTGTTGTACAGATAGATCGCGTCGAGCAGCGCGCCGTACACGTCGAGCTGGATCTGATCGCGCGCGGCGTTGCCGATGAGCGGCACGCCCGCCACGCCGTTTTCGTTCGATAGCGCCGCGATTTCGGTTTCTTCAGGCGGCACTTTGCCGTCGACGGTGTACATGACGCTCAGCGAGCCGTCCGAGTCGCAATGACGGCTGCGCCCGGCAATCCACGTCATGAAATGCCGCGCTTCGCCGGTATAGCCGAGGCGCAGCAGCGCGTATACGGAGAACGCGGCGTCGCGAATCCAAGTGAAGCGGTAGTCCCAGCGGCGCGAACCGTCGAGCGCTTCGGCGAGGCCGAAAGTCGGCGCGGCGACGATCGCGCCATGCTCGCTGGAACTGAGCAGCTTCAAGGTCAATGCCGAGCGCATCACGACTTCGCGGTAGCGGCCGCGATACGTGGATTGCGCTGACCAGCTTCTCCAGAAGCGGATCGTATCGGTCAGCGCCGCTTCGCAATCGAACGACTTTTTTCGCAAGCCTTCGGCATCGCCGAAAGCGAAGCCGGCCGACTCGCCATTGCGCAGTTCGAATTCGGCGTGCGCCGCGCCGTCGTCGAGCGTGAGCGGCAGGGTGCTGTTCAGGCGCAATTGCATGCCGCCTTCAATGCCAGCGTCGGCGGCGGCGTGGAATTCCACCGCGCCTTCCTTATCGATGTGAGCCGTGTGCGAGCCGCGCGCATAGTCGAAGTGCGGCTCGCAATGCATCCTGAACGCCATGCGCCCATGCACGACCCGCACGACGCGGATCACGCAGTTGGGCAGCGGCGCGTCGGCGCTGGCGCCGCTGCCGTCCTCGGGCACCGGCATGAAGTCCATCAGTTCGCACACGCCTTCGGGCGTCATGAAACGCGTCAGCAAAACGTTGGTGTCGGGCAGATACATCTGCTTGACGTTGGCGGTGTCGAACGTGGGTTCGATCGAGAAAGCGCCGCCGCGCGACGGCTCGAGCAGTCCGGCGAAAATGGCCGGCGAGTCGATACGCGGAAAGCACATGAAGTCGATCGAGCCGCGCAGCGAGACGAGCGCCGTAGTTTTCATGTTGCCGATCATGCCGCGCGCGTCGGTCGGCAGTGCCGGTCTCGGTGGGATAGGTCGGTGATCGGGCATGTCTGCACACTCCGTGAAGCGAGCCGCGATGCGCTCACACGAAACCCTTTAGCAACGACTGTGCCGCGCCGTTCGTGCGGGCCGTACGGCGCATGAAGAACGCCGCCGAATGTTAAGATGCGGGCGGAATTCATGGAGCTATCGATGCGCGAAAGCAAGCGCCAGCAGGTCGTGGACAAGGCCACCGAACTCTTCTCGAAGCACGGCTTTCACCCTGTCGGCGTGGACTGGATCATCGACGATTCGGGCGTCGCCAGAATGACCTTGTACCGGCACTTCGCGGGCAAGGACGATCTCGTCAGGGAAGTGCTGGAACAGCGCTACGACTACATCATCGAAAGCGTGGGGCAGCGTGTTCAAAGTGTGGGCGAACCGCTTGCGCGCGTGAAAGCGATATTCGACTGGTACGAAGCCTGGTTTCGCACGCCGGAGTTCGCCGGTTGCCTGTTCGAGCGCGCGCTCGCCGAATTCGGCACGTCTTACCCGAAGGTCTCCGAAGTCGCGATCCGTTACCGCGAGAAAATGGTGGACTGGATCGACGAGATCCTGCGCGATATCGTGCCGCCCGACACGGCGCGGCATTTCGCCAGCGTGTGCATGATGCTGCTCGACGGCGCGACGGTCGAAGCGCGCGCGTTCAACGATCCGTCTTCAGCAAAGCGCGCTTGGCAGGCGGTCGAATTGATGCTGAGCCGGAGCAAGGTGGCGTCGTCCTGAGCGATTGTTTAGGCGCCAGCAACAGTGTTTTCAGATGGTGAGGCTGATCTCTTACGCGTGATTGCGGATAATTTCATGATTGGATAATCCGCAAAAATGTGCAGGTGATACATGTTCAATACTGTCTCAGGCCGCATGCCCGAACGGGAGGGCGCAACCGGCGCGCCCGCGGCGCGAAACGCTTTGTCGAGACGGGCGCGCGCCTTCATTGCAGCCGTGGCGGCGTGCGCGAGCCTCGTGGGCTGCGCCAGCTCCAGCGACGTGGTCGCCACCAGCAAAGCCAATACTTATACGGTCGCGGCAAGCGCAACCGGCGGACGCCTCGCCTGGGCCCGCGCGCATGAGCACGCCATGAACGAGGCGCGCGATTACTGCGAGCGTCGCGGTATGCAGACCAGCGTGACGACGGAAACCGTCAGCGGCGTCCAAGGGCTGACGGAGCACGGGTCGTCCATGAGTTTCGAATGTCATCCGAAGTTCTAGCACCGAGCCTGATCGGCCAACCGAGTGCGGTAAATTCTGGATCGCCTTTGATTTTCAAACTTTGAAAAAGGAAAGAAAGATGCGCGGCCGCGTTATTCGCGACCCATTGCCACAGTAAAAATTAACAATTGCGGCGCACTGACGCGATACAGTGCAAGTGAAAATTAACCGCAGAGCAACTCGCTCGATTAAAATCCCGCTTGATCATTTCCGCCGAAAAAAACGTATCGCACATTCTAGTTTAAGACCGCCGCGAATATCATCGTTTATGAATGCCGGCGCGCTGAATGAAGGCAAGCGCAAGCACTCGCAGGCAATCCGCCATTTCAAAAGTCCGCGTGCCGAAGCTCAATAAAAAGGATTCGATTGTGATCACGGCGTCGAAACGACAGAAACATGCGGTTATCGCCTCGCGTTACGCCGCATGGACACGGCGCGCGCTCCTCGCCAGCTTTACCGTCGCGGCGCTGGGCGCCGTTCCGTGCGAGGCGGCTTATATCGTCGTCGACACCGGGCACACGCCGCAGCGGCCGGGCGCGACCGGCGCAAGCGGTCGTGTCGAATATCTCTACAACCTGGATCTGAGCGCGGCTGTCGCGCAAGACCTGCAAGCGTATGGCGATCACGTCGCGCGCACCTCCGCCGACGGCAAGGAGATCGCGCTGCAGGATCGCTCGACGCATTCCCCCGGCGCCGATCTGTTCGTGTCGATTCACCATGACTCGCTGCAACAGGCATGGATCGATGCGGGGCGTCGCCGCGACTATCGCGGCTACGCGATCTTCGTGTCGCAACTGAATCCGCATTACGAAGAGAGCCGGCGCTGCGCGAAGGCCATCGGCGAACAGATGCTGGCCGCAGGGGAAAAGCCCTCGCTGTATCACGCCACGCCGATCAAAGGGGAGAACCGGCCGTTGCTGGATCAGCGCCTTGGCATTCATCGCTTCGACGATCTGATCGTGCTGAAAACCGCGCCGATGCCCGCCATGCTCGTCGAAGCCGGCGTGATCGCGAACCCCGACGAGGAAACCCGGCTGCGCAATCCGGCGACCATCGCGCGTATCGCGCAAGCAATCAGCAAGGGCATCGAGGCTTGCCGCTGACGCGCGTCGAGTCCGCGCGCGGCGGCGAGGACGAAACGCGTAAAAGTCCAGAACGGCTTTCGGTTACGGCACGTACAGATAACGCACGAGGTGGAAAAACACCGGCGCGGCAAAACAGATCGAGTCGACGCGGTCGAGCGCGCCGCCGTGCCCCGCGATCATCGCGCCCCAGTCTTTCGCACCGAGCGAGCGCTTGACGGCCGAGAGCACCAGTCCGCCGACAAAAAAAACCCGCCAGCACGATCGCAAGCGACATCAGAAACGCCGCACCGAAACTGAACGGCGGCGGCTGGCGGCAGCCGGTGTGAGCGCCAATGCGACGGAGCCGGTAAGCAGGCAACTCGGGCGTGAAAAGCCCCGCGCTCACCTGCATGCCGCTCACGCGTCCGTGTCAATCCCGATTCAGTTCTTGTCGAACGTAACAAGATTCTTGTCTTTCGTATCAGCCACGAAGATCGCCAGCAGCTTCGCCGGTTCGGTATCGCTCGCGTTTTCGCTGACCGTGTGATGCACGCCGGGCTTCTCGGTCCAGTGCTCGCCGGCATGGTAGACGCGTTCTTCGCCGTTGTTCACGCGGCTGCGGATCGCGCCCGACAGCACATAGCCGACCACGAACGCCTGACCGTGCCGATGCGACGGCGACTTGGCGCCTGGCGCATAGTCGACGACGAGCGCCGTGATCGTCTTGCCGGGCACGTTGGCGATCGCCTCGGCGAACGCAGGCGTGATCGTCTCGTGCTGCGCGGTTGTGTCAGCGGCGAATGCGGACTGCGAGGTCCCCAGAATAGAAAGGCTGGCGAGTGTGGCCGCCGCGATCAGTGTGCGAATTTTCATGCTGTAACTCCTGACAAGAGATCCTGGGTTTCCTTGCTCGAATCCGACGACGCCCAGCCCGACGCCACCGCGTCGAGTTCGGCACGGGCGCGCCGAAGCGCTTCGGTACGCGCTTCGGGATCGGCAAACTGCAGCGGCTGAGCATCGACAAAGGTCGGATCAGCGACGCCGAGAAAGCCGAACGCAGCCTTCAGCGAAGGCGTGAGCGCATCCATGCCTGCGTAAGGCGAGCCCGGACGCAAATCCGCGCCGCGGCTCGTGATGAAGAGCACCTTCTGACGTGAAAGCTGACCAACCACGCGGCCGTCGTCCGCGTTCACATAGGTCAGGCCCGTACGCGTGACGCTGTCGATAAACGCCTTGAACGCGGAGGGCATCGACCAGTTGTACATGGGCATGGCGAAGACGAACGCGTCGGCGGCGAGCAGGCGTTGGCACAGCGCATCCGAGCCGGCCAGCGTCGCCTTCATGGCAGGCGTGCGATCCGGCGCGGCCGTGTAGGTGGCAATGGCGAAATCCTCAGTGACGTGCGGCGGCGTGTCGATCGTCACATCCAGATAATCGACTTCGAACTGGCCGCCTTCTTCGCGCAGGCGTTCCAGAAAATAGCGGCTCAACGCGCGGGAGTTGGATCGCTCGCGTTTGGCGCTGGCGTCGACGTGCATGATCTTCATGGTTTCCGTCCTTCCATTTGTGATTTAGCGTGAGGGCAGATTAAACGCTCGAGTGGCTTTGTGAAATGACCGGTTTTGGCTAATTCAAGGTGACCACTTTTCACGCTGTCGGTAGCCGCGAAGAGGCGCGATTGTGCGCGTGACTGAAACAGTCATATGCCGAAATCGATCTTTGACAATATCTGACTTTGCAGATAAAGTTCAAGCCATCGAACAGGAGGCATGAATGAACCATTACACGCCGGAAAATTTCAGCCTGACGCAGAGCGTGGGTTTCTCGATCAACAAAGCACGTAACTTGCTGATTACTGAAATGGACACTGCGCTGAAGGATCTGGACATCACCAGTCAGCAGATGGGCATTCTGCTGTCCGTGCACTGGAACGTCGCGACCACGCCGTTCGAACTGTCGCGGCTGCTCGGCATCGACACCGGCCTGATGACGCGCATGCTCGACAAGCTGGAAGCCAGGGGGTTGCTGGAACGCTCACGCAGCATCGAAGACCGCCGCGTCGTCAACCTCGAGTTGACAAAAGAGGGCAACGCGATCGCCGTGCAGCTTCCTTCGATCGCTCCGGTGGTGCTGAACCGGCGCCTGAAGAGGTTTACGAAAGCCGAGTTCGAGGAGTTTCGCCGTCTGCTGAACAAGTTTCTCGCCGAGTAGGCGAGGCCAGCCAAACATGTCGCGGACGCTCGCGGCGTTTTTTTCAACCATATATCTGACAAGTCAGAAAATGAAACCACAGTTAATTCCACGGATAGCCGGCTCGCGGGTCGCGAAGGCTGGTGTGACGGTGATCGTCGCGGCCGTGCTCTCCGCTTGCGCGAATTACGCCGGTATCTCGAGCGACAAGCAGATGGCGCAGCCGCAGACTTACGCGACTCAACAAAGCATTCCGCAGGACAATGGTCATTGGCCCGCCGCCGATTGGGCCGACCAGTTCGGCGACGCGCAGCTGAAGGCCTTGCTTGCCGAAGCGCTGAAAGGCAATCCATCGGTCGAGCAGGCCCGCGCCCGCGTCGCAGCGGCCGCCGCGTACAGCGACACGGCGAAGGCGAGCACCCTGCCGAAAGTCGGCGCGGACTATTCGTTGACGCGCCAGCAGTATTCGGGCACGGCGCTCGTGCCGCCGCCGTACGGCGGTTCGTGGCAAACGGAGAACAAGGGCTTGCTGTCCGCGTCCTACGATCTCGATCTGTGGGGCAAGAATCGCGAAGCGCTGAAGGCTTCGCTGTCGCAGTTGCAGGCGACCCAGGCGGACGAGGAAGTCGTCAAGCTGTCCCTCACGTCGGCCACCGCGCGCGACTACAACCAGCTTGCGCGGCTCTATGCATTGCGTGACATCGCGCAGGAAGAAGTCACGCAGCGCGAACAGATCGATCGCATTACGGCCGGCCGCATTGCAACGGGCCTCGACACGCAAGTCGAACGCAAGACGGCGCAGGCGAATCTCGCCACGAGCCGCGGGACGCTCGCGTCAATCGACGGCAGCATCCTCACGACGCGCTATCAGTTGGCCGCCTTGCTCGGCGCCGGACCGGACCGTGGTCTCGCCATCGCTCGGCCGACGCTCGGCGTAGGCGACGAAGTGCGTCTGCCCGACAACCTGCCGGCCGATCTGGTGAGCCGCCGCCCGGACCTGGTCGCGGCCAAATGGCGCGTCGACGCGCTCACGCACGACGTGAAAGAGGCCAAGGCCGAGTTCTATCCCGACATCAACCTGAGCGCCGCGATCGGTCTCGACGCATTCGGTTTCGGCCGTTTCCTGACGGCGGCGAGCCGCACGGCGTCGGTCGGCCCAGCGATCCATCTGCCGATTTTCGACGGCGGTCAATTGCGCGCGCAATTGAAAGGGCGTTATGCCGATTTCGACTACGCCGTCGCCACGTATAACCAGACGCTCGTCACCGCCTTGTCCGAAGTGGCGACGCAACTCGCGCAAATCCGTTCGACGGACGAGCAGCTCACCGACGCGCAAGCCGCCCAGGAAGCCGCCCGCGGCGCCGATCAACTGGCGCTCACGCAATACAAGGCCGGCCTCACGAATCAGTTGACCGTGCTGAACGCCGACACCACCGCGCTCGCCGCGGACCAGCAGGTCGCGAATCTGAAGATGAACCGGCGCGACCAGCAGATCGCGTTGGCCGCGGCGCTCGGCGGCGGTTATGTCGACAACGCCGATTCTGTCGCCAGCAGCGGCGCCGTCGTTCCAGCAGCATCCGCCAACCCCGTCGTCGCCGCCGCTCGCTAAAGCGCCATCGCGACACTTTGCCAATCAGTCAGGACTCCCATCATGAGCGATACGATCGACACCAAGCGCGCGACGGCGGACGCGGACCAACCCGTGCAAGCCCAGACCCCCACGAAGCGCAAACTACTGCTCTCCCTGCTCGCGGCCAGCGTCGTGCTGGCCGGCGCGGGCTACGGCGCGTACTACTTCACGACCGGCCGCTACTATCAGTCCACCGACGACGCATACGTGAGCGGCAACCTCGTGCAACTGACACCGCAAGTGAGCGGCACGGTGGTCGCGGTCAACGCGGACGACACGCAGATCGTCAAGCAGGGCGCGCCCATCGTCACCCTGGATAACGCCGACGCGAAGGTCGCACTGTCGAACGCGGAAGCGACGCTCGGCCAGACCGTGCGGCAGGTGAGCGGCCTGTACGTGAACAACGATTTCTATGCGGCGACCATCGCGCAACGTCAATCGGATCTGGCCCGCGCCAACGACGACCTGAAACGTCGTCAGGCGGTGGCCGAAACAGGGGCGGTGTCGGGCGAGGACATCGCCCACGCTCGCGACGCCGTCAGCTCCGCGCAGGCCGCGCTCGACACCGCCCGTCAGCAGGCCGAGGCCAACCACGCGCTGACCGACCGCACGTCGATCGAACAGCATCCGAACGTGCAGGCCGCCGCCTCGAAAGTGCGCGACGCCTACCTGAGTTACGCGCGCAACACCTTGCCCGCGCCGGTGACCGGCTATGTCGCGCGCCGTTCGGTGCAGGTCGGCCAGCGCGTGGCGCCGGGCAACCCGTTGATGGCGATCGTGCCGCTCGACGGCGTGTGGGTCGACGCGAACTTCAAGGAAGGCCAACTGAGGCACATGCGCATCGGCCAACCCGTCACGCTCACAGCGGACGTGTACGGCTTCAGCGTCAAGTATCACGGCCGCGTGGTGGGCTTTTCGGCGGGCACGGGCGCGGCGTTCGCCACGCTGCCCGCGCAGAACGCCACCGGCAACTGGATCAAGGTCGTGCAGCGTCTGCCGGCGCGGATCCAGCTCGATCAAAATGAATTGAATGCGCATCCGTTGCGGATCGGCCTGTCGATGCAGGTCGACGTCGACACCCACGAGGAAACCGGCGCTCAACTCGGCGCGGCGGTCAACACCTCGTACCACACGGACGTATTCGCGCAATACGGCGACGAAGCCGACGCGGAGATCGCGCGGATCATCGCGCAGAACATGCCGGCGAAGCACGAGATGGCCGCGAGCACCGCGCAGAAAAACGCCGCACGCAAGGCAGGCTGAACCCGCGGCCACCGAGCGTCGTTTTTTTTTCGCGCGTTTAACTGATAAGTCAGATTGTTTTACCGTTCCCGACAGGTGATGAAATGAATGGATCGACGAAGCCCGCCACGCTGCCGCCGCTGACTGGCGGCAAGCTGGTGCTGGCGACGCTTGCCGTGGCGCTCGCCACGTTTATGAACGTGCTGGATTCATCGATTGCGAACGTGGCGATTCCGACCATCGCCGGCAATCTCGGCGTCTCGGTGGACGAGGGCACGTGGGTGATCACGCTGTTCGCCGCCGCCAACGCCATCGCGATTCCGTTGACCGGTTGGCTCGTGCAGCGCGTCGGGCAGATCAAGTTGTTCGTGTGGGCGATTCTGTTGTTCGTGCTGTCGTCATGGTTGTGCGGGATTGCACCCAATCTGCCGGTGTTGCTCGCCGCGCGGATTCTGCAGGGCGCGGTGGCCGGTCCGTTGATTCCGCTGTCGCAAGCGATTCTGCTCGGCTCGTATCCGAAGGAAAAATCTTCGACCGCGCTCGCCTTGTGGGCGATGACCGCGACGGTCGGTCCGATTGCGGGTCCGGCGCTCGGCGGCTGGATCACCGACAGCTACTCATGGTCATGGATCTTCTACATCAACATCCCGGTGGGCCTGTTCGCGGCCGGCGTGACGTGGGCGATCTATCGCACCCGCGAAACCCCGACGAAGCGTTTGCCGATCGACAAGGTCGGCCTGCTCTCGCTGATCGCATGGGTTGGCTCGTTGCAGATCATGCTCGACAAGGGCAAGGATCTCGACTGGTTCAACTCGCCGGTGATCGTCGCCCTGACTGTGTTCGCGGCGATCAGCTTCGCGTTCTTCGTGATCTGGGAGTTGACTGAAAAGAACCCGATCGTCGACTTGCGGTTGTTCGGAAAGCGTAACTTCCTCGGCGGCACGGTTGCGATTTCGGTGGCGTACGCGGTGTTTTTCTCCAACCTCGTGCTGTTGCCGCAGTGGATGCAAGAGTATCTGAACTACCGTTCCGTCGATGCCGGTCTGGCCACCGCGCCGCTAGGCATCTTCGCGGTGATTCTCGCGCCGGTCATGGCGAAGATCATGCCGAAGTCGGATGCGCGCGTCCTGGCGACGCTGGCTTTCGTCGGTTTTGCCGGCGTGTTCTTCATGCGCTCGAACTACACCACGGGCGTGGATACATGGACGCTGGTTTTGCCGACGCTGTTGCAAGGTATCCCGACGGCCCTTTTCTTTGTGCCGCTGACCGCGATCATTTTGTCCGGCCTTGCGCCCGACCGGATTCCGGCCGCGGCGGGCCTGTCGAATTTCGCGCGGGTGTTCGCCGGCGCGGTGGGAACCTCGCTGGCTTCGACGGGATGGAACGACCGGACGATCCTGCATCATTCGCAACTCGCCGAGCAGACGAGCGTGAACAATCCGACATACACGTCGGCGCTGGATGCGCTGCAAAGTTCGCTGGGAGGCAGTCACGCCCAGGCGATGGCATTCTTCGAACGTTCGATGAATGCCCAGGCGGCCATGCTGGGACTGAACGATATTTTCTGGCTGTCGGCGGTGCTCTTCGTACTGATCATCCCGCTGAT
This sequence comes from Paraburkholderia sp. RL18-101-BIB-B, assembly GCF_046026985.1. NCBI lineage: Bacteria > Pseudomonadati > Pseudomonadota > Betaproteobacteria > Burkholderiales > Burkholderiaceae > Paraburkholderia > Paraburkholderia sp. RL18-101-BIB-B. Next base: position 139,867 of record NZ_JARESV010000020.1, on the reverse strand, counting down.
CTGGGTGACGAAGCCGGACCGCGCCAGTTCGGCGGCGGCGGCGGGAGCAGGTGGCCATTGAGGGCGGCGCAGGCGGCGAGCGGCATGGTTACCCGTATTTACTATTGCCCGTTCGCCGCCTACGATAGATTGAGGTTTCCGGCTGACGACGCACGTGATCGCCGTAGCCGAGATTCGATAACCGGCTGACAGTCCGGCTTATAAACTGACTTGCAACGGCTTCAAGGCGAACCGACGCAAGCTTTCCGACAGGCATCGTTGAAGCATGAGCGCACCGGCTCATCGCGATGACCCGAGCGGAAGACCCGGCTGCAGCGCGCAACGCTGGTTGCCAGAAAAAATACTGCGCGGTTCGAGTTCTTCCGTTGTTCCTGTGCGTCTTACGGCACCAACATCTTGCGGGAGAGCGCCATGATTCGCGCTGAACGTCGGATCGTATTCGCGGCCATCGCGGTGTTCGTCGCGCTGGGCGGCATGGCGATGGTCATTCACGGTGTGTTGTTCGACACGCGCAATTCCACGCTCTATGGCGGGGTGTTACTGGTGCTCGGCGTCGCAGTGCTGGCGCTGATGCTGACGCCGCGACCAACGGATAAGTCGTGAAGTGAGGCTCGCAACGGCCGATTGAAATATGGCCGCGCCAACCGATGTGGCGCGCCACCGGCTTTCCGGTTCGGCGCGCCCTGAGTCCTGCAGCGGCCGGCACGCAAAGCGCCGGCCGTCTTGCGCAAGCAGTTATTCCGCCGCTGCGCCGTGACTGCATCCAGCGTGATGGACGTGACCTGCCTTGCTGTCGTCCCATGCCGAGCCGAGAATGATCTTGCAGAAATTCAGCCGCTTGTAATTGGGGTCTTTCATCTCGAGGACATCGGCTTTGACGTTGCCGAACGTGGTTTCGGGTTTGCTGATGGTGCCTTGCGCAAACGCATCGATGATCAGGTTCTTGAAGTCCTGCTCGCGCGGATGCGCGGCCACCACGCTGACGCGTTGCGCGTCGTCGAACTCGTGATACCGCATGCCGAGCACGTCCATTTCCACGCCCGCGGTCACCAGCGAGACGACCGGTTTCAGATGCTCGGGCACACCCGGCGTGGTGTGAAGCGCGATCGACAACCAGACCTGTTCGATGTCGTACTCGTTGACGCCGTGGCTCTTGAGAAAGTCGCGCGCGGCATTGGCGCCGTCGACTTCGAAGCGATCTGTTTTGCTGCTGTAGCCCGGCGTGAGGCCCATGTCATGAAACATCGCGCCGATGTACAGCAACTCGGGGTCGTACGCGAGGTTGCGGCGCGCTCCCGTCAACGCACCCCACAGGAACACGCGGCGCGAGTGATTGAAAAGCAGATCGTTCTCGGTGTCGCGGACCAGATCGGTTGCTGCCCTCGCGAGACGGCTGTCTGGAATGTGAATGCCGGCAATGGTCGTACTCATCGAATTTCTCCTGGACAAAGATAGTGCCTCGTGAGGCGATGGACTTCGTGTCGTTCGGGCAATGCCCGGACAGCGTTCTGGATTCGCTGTGAGCACCGCCCGGTGATGTCCAAGTATCCGTCGGAGTCGCCTCTGGGTGAGGCGCAATCGACCGGTAAAGCGTGCCAGTGATACGCCGTTTTCTGCCATCCGCGCCCGTTGCGCAGTAGCCGGTGCTTGACGAGGCGCTTGTGGCGCAACCGCCGGGTTTGATTTCGCTAGTTCACTGGCGAATATGGATCGATGGATTTGTTCGTGGCGAGAAGCGTGAGAGGCGCCGATAATCCAGTGAGCCGCGCGAGAATTCTGGTATCGATATGTCGGCACAGACTAAAGGCTTGCTGACACAGAAGATGAGTATCGACCCTGATGCCTGTATTCAATCCAGTCTCTTCAGGTATTCCCACGGGTAAATCCCCTGCGCGTGCCCATCGCTGAACACGATCTGCACGCCGTAGCCCATCGGTTGCATGTCGACGATCGCGACGCGCGGCGAATCGAGTCGCGCCTCGCCCGAATGCGCCAGGCGACGGCATGTCGAGCAAGGGCAGCGTTCTCTCAACGTTGTGTTGTTGATCGATTGCGTGCGTCCGTCATCCCACGTGAGGGACAATCGCCCGCTCGCGGCGTGGACCGTGATCCGCCGAGGGGCGTTCATCGCCGTGCGCTTTCGATTTGAGTCAAGGCGATCCGCGCCGCCTTGCGGACTTCCGGATCGGGATCCGTCGCGGCTGCCTGCAAGGCCGGCAGCGACGCTGCGTCGCCCAGTTCGCCCAGCGACAAGGCCGCTTCCTTGCGCAGATTGCTGATCGTGTGTGTCAGCAGCGACGCGACCGCCGTGCTCGTGCTTGCGTCGCGTAACTTGCCCAAAGCGCGGACCGCTTGCAGCCGGACTTGCCAGTAGTCGTCGGCAAGAGCGTCGATTAGCGCATCTCTTGCGGCCGTCGCGCGCAGTTTGCCGAGCGTGGCCGCCGCTTCTTCACGGACCTGCCACGCGGCATCGCGTAAGGCGCCGAGCAACGCGACAACAGTGTCTTCGGTCGACGCAGCGCCGATGCCCAGCGCACCGATCGCCGCGCGCCGCACGGCGGCATTCGGATCCTGCACCGCGATGCTGGTGAGGGGGCCAAGCGCGCGCTCGCTTTTCAGCCAGCCGAGCACGCTCACGGCCTCCAGTCGCACGAGGTCTTCGCTCGCTGTCAGCGCGTCCAGCGCGGGTTCGAGTGCGCCCGCATAGCGTAACTCGCGTAGCCCGCGAAGCACCGCCTGGCGCACGAACGGATCATGGTGCGTGGTCCAGGCTACGAGCAGGGGACCCGATTGCGAGTCCTTCAAGCCGGCCAGGCTCTGCGCGGCCGCCTCGCGGACTTCATCATCAGGATCCGCCAGCGCCTCGCAGAGCGCCGCTACCGCATCGGCGCGTTCCCACGCACCGAGCACCTGAGCGGCCTGCGCGCGAACTTCCGACGACGTGTCCTGACGCAACGCGGCGGCGATCGGTTCGAGCACGGTTTCGTCCTCGAGATCGGCGAGCGCGAGCAGGGCGATGCGGCGCACCGCGGCGTCCGCGGATGTCAAACGCGGCAGCAGTTCGGCGGCTTCCGGATCGAGAGAGTCGGGGTCGAAGGTCAGCGGAAGCGAAATATCGGTCATGAGTGAAGTGATGTATGGAGTGGAACGGATCGGGCCATTACGCCGCTCGGGCAGGCGAAGTCGTCATGCCGCCGCCGCTTCGCGCAGCAATGCGAGGCAGCGCCGCTTGATCTCGACGAATCGCGCATCGGTCGTGGTCTCGTCGTCGCGCGGACGCGGCAACGTCACGTGCAGATCGGCGACGATGCGCGCGGGCCGCTGCGAGAGCACGAGAATGCGGTCGGCGAGAAACAGCGCTTCGTCGATATCGTGCGTGACGAACAGCACGGTCGTGGGGACCTGCGTCCACACGTCGAGCAGCAAGGCCTGCATCATGCGGCGCGTTTGCGCGTCGAGCGCGCCGAACGGCTCGTCCATCAGCAGCACGCGCGGCCGGTTGATCAGCGCGCGTGCGATTTCCACGCGCTGCTGCATGCCGCCCGACAACTGTGCCGGATAGCGTGTGCCAAATCCGCTCAGGCCAACCAGATCGAGCAGGTCGCTCGCTTGGCGGCGCCGCTCGTCGGCGGCGAGGCCCTTCATCTTCAGGCCGAACGCGACGTTGTCGATCACGCGCTTCCACGGAAACAGTGTGTGCTGCTGAAACACGAGGCCGCGTTCCGGATGCGGACGCAGCACTTGTTCACCGTCGACGGCGATCTCTCCCGCGCTGGCCGACACATGACCGGCGAGCGCGGCCAGCAGGGTGGATTTTCCGCATCCCGACGGTCCCAGCACGCAGACGAATTCGCCCGGTTCGACGCTGAAGTCCAGTTGATCGAGCGCGGTGAAACGCTGCTCGCGCAAGCCCACTTCGACGCTCAGAGCCCGCACGTCGATGCGGCCCGCCGGTTTCGATTGCAATTGCGTACTCATCGCTGCGACGCCTCCATGCGGTACCACGGTATCAGCGCGAGGCCGGCACGCCTCACCAGCAGACTGCTGCCCATGCCCAACGCGCCGATCAGCAGCATGCCGACGACGATGTCCGCGTAGTTCTGCAACGTGTACGACTCCCATGTGAAATAGCCGATCCCGTATTGACCCGCGATCATCTCGGCGCTCACCAGACAGAACCACGCGGTGCCCATGCCGATCGACAGCCCCGTGACGATGGCGGGCGCGGCGCCCGGCAGGATCACTTCGCTGAACAGTGCGCCGCCTCGCGTGCCGAGCGAACGCGCCGTCGCGACCAGCCGCGGATCGACGCCTTCCACGCCGTGAATCGTGTTGAGCAGGATCGGAAACAGCGCGCCGATAAAAGTGATGAACATCATGCTCATCTCCGATGAAGGAAACATCAGGATGGCGAGCGGGATCCACGCGACCGCGGGAATCGGCCGCAATACTTCGAGCGGCGGCAGCAAGGTGTCTTCGAACGCGCGATAGCGGCCGATAGCGAGCCCGAGTCCAATGCCGACGACGCTCGCCGCAACAAAGCCAACCAGCACGCGCGTGAGGCTCGACAGCAGATGCATCGGCAGCTTCGGCGAGTGGAGCAGGGCCCACGCCGCCGGCACGACATCGCTCGGCGCCGGCACATTGGCGAAGGTCACGAAGCCGAACGAGACATGATGTTCGGCGAGCACTTGCCAGATCCCCACGCACGCCAGGACGGCGGTGATCCTGGCCAACGCGCGGATAAGGCGGGCCGGTCTCCAGATCTGCTGACCGGCAGCGCCGCGCCGGATGCTTGCGCGTTGCGCTGCTTCAAGAATGGCTGACATCGAGGACTCTCCTGAGTGAGGCAGGCCACGGCTCGGCGCTCAGCGCGCCGCGACAGCTTGTGTCGCGTCGGTTTTGGCGGCGGCGAAATCCACGACATTGCCGTTCACCTGTTTCGCGTAGCTATCCGCGTTTTCTTTCAGGAGGAATCCGGCGAGGTTGCCCTTGGCGTCCTTCACGTACCAGGCCTGATTGGCAAAGAGTTTGAGTCCGCTCGAATGATCCTGGATGTAGACGACGCGCACTTTCTTGCCGCCTCGTTCGAGCGTATTGACCGCGGCGAACGCTTCCTGGGCCGACGCGTAGTCGCGCACCTTGCCTTCGCCATCGACCCAGACCTGCGTGACGCTGCGCAGATCGGTGATGCGCTTGCCGGTTTGCGCGTCATCGGCGACGAGCGGTTGCTTCGCGTAGTTCTTGAGCGCCGCGTCGTAGTTCAGGCCGGATTGCTTGAACGCTTCGCGGATATAGCGATCGTCGATGAAGGTGTTCACATCCAGATCGACGTCGGTCTTCTTCAGCAGCTTGAGCGTGCTGATGGCCGTGACCGTCGCCTGGCGGTATTCGGGCTTCCACGTCAGATCACGCGTTTGCAGACCGAGCGGCCCGTGGAACAGATAATTGACTTCGGCGTCGATGCCGGTCACTTTCTGGATCAGCTGACTGTACTTCTCCGGATCTTGCGCGAACAGCTGGTTGGCTTCGATCACCGCGCGCAGATACGCGACCACCACCTCCGGATAGCGCTTCGCGTAGTCCGCATCGACCAGCGTGCCGTGGAAGGTCGGCGCATGCGTCTGCGCGCCGTCGTAAATCTTGCGCGCAAAGCCGCGGAACGGGAACAGTTCGGCGAACGGCACGAAGTCGGCATGGGCGTCGATCTTATGCGCTTTTAGCGCGCTGCCTGCCACTTCCGGCGACTGCGTGATGATGTTCACGTCGGTGTCGGGATTCCAGCCTTGTGCCTTCACGGCCCGCAACAGCATGCCGTGCGCTGCCGAGGCGAACGGCACCGAGATCGTCTTGCCTTTCAGGTCGGCGACCGAGCGGATCGGCGAGTCGTCCGGCACGACAATGCCGTTGCCGCTGCCCTCGATGCTGCCTGAGAGCACGGTAATGAACACGCTCTTCTTACCCGCCTTCTGGAAGGCCGTGCCGTTCAATGAACCGGGAAAGTCCGCCATCGATCCGAAATCGAGCTTGCCCGCGACCATCTCATTGGTGATCGGCGCGCCGGACGTGAAGTCCTTCCATTGCACGTCGTATTTGGCGTCCTTGTACTTGCCGTCGTGCGGCAGATACTTGTCGAGCAGATTCAGTTCGCGGATCAGCAGGCCGCCGGTGGCGCAATTGATCGTCGTGTCCTGAGTGCCGATCGCAATGCGGATGGTCTCGGCACGCGCCGCGCCGGCGGTGAGCGCCAGCAGGCCGCTCGCGAGGAGCGTCGTGGCAAGCAGATGACGGATGTTCATGAGTTAAACCCCGGTTGATAAGCGGCCGTGTTTCAAAGTGGATGGTTCGTCGCGATGCTTCGTCTTTACCGCAGCAGATAGGGAATCTCGACCCTGACCGCATCGGTCGGGCAATCTTTTTCGCAAGGCATGCAGTACCAGCATTCGTCGAACTTCATATAGGCCTTGCCCTTGCTCAGATCGATCGCGAGCAGGTCGAGCGGGCAGACATCCACGCAGACCGTGCAGCCTTTGTCGGCAATGCACTTGTCCTCGTCGATCGTGACGGGTGCGGCGCTGCGCTGGAAAATGTTGTGCGGTGTCGTCGGCATGGTGGCTCCTCAGGCGTCGGCAAGCGCGGGCTCGGCAATGCGCAAGTTCTGATAGGCGTGACTGTCGTGAGCGTCGAGCGGCACCACGTAGGGTTCGACGGCGCGTTTTTCGCTGCTCATGCGGCCGGTTGAGTCCTTTCGCAGATGCGTGTGGCAAAACCAGTCCGCGTCGTTGCGCTGCGGATAGTCGACCCGATGGTGGTACAGCCCCCAGCGGCTCTCCGTGCGATACAGCGATGCGTGCGCGGCCATTTCGGCGCAATCGCGAATCGCCCGCACTTCGGCGGCGCGCATCAGTTCGTGCGGATTGTCGGCCTTGATCCGGCCGATGTCGTCGGCGATTTCGGCAAAGCGCTGCTGGCCGATTTCCATCTTGCGCGTGACTTTCGGCGGTTGCAGATAGTCGTTCACCATGCGGCGCAGCTTGTATTCGACTTGCGCCGGCGCGAGACCGGTGTCCCGTTCGAGTGGGGCGTAGATGCGTGAGCGCTCAGCTTCGATCTGCTCGTCGTCCAGCGCGGCATGCTCGCGGCCCTCGATGTATTGCGCGGCGTTGTGGCCGGCGAACCAGCCATAGGTAAACGCGCCGAGCATGTAGTTGTGCGGCACGGACGCCATGTCGCCGGCAGCATAGAGACCCGCAACCGTAGTTTCCGCGCGCGCGTTCACGTACACGCCGGATGCGCTATGACCGCTGCAAAAGCCGATCTCGGAGATGTGCATCTCGATCATCTGCTCGCGATAGTCCGTGCCGCGTCCCGCGTGAAAACGTCCGCGGCTCGGCCGCTCGTTCGTATGCAGAATCTGCTCGATGGTCTGAATGGTTTCTTCCGCGAGATGGTCGAGCTTCAGAAACACGGGGCCATTGCCGCTCTGCAGTTCCTGATAGAACTCCCACATCATCTGCCCGCTCCAGTAATCGCATTCGATAAAGCGTTCACCCTTGCCGTTGGCCGTAAAACCGCCGAGCGGTCCCGTCACGTAGGCGCAGGCCGGGCCGTTGTAGTCCTTGATCAGCGGGTTGATCTGGAAGCACTCAAGATTCGCCAGCGCGGCGCCGGCGTGATAGGCCATCGCGTAGCCGTCGCCGGCGTTGGTGGGGTTCTCGTAAGTGCCCATCAGATATCCCGACGACGGCAAGCCGAGCCGGCCCGCCGCGCCGCAGCAGAGGATCACCGCCTTGGCGCGCACCACGTAGAAATCGGCCGTGCGGCAATCGAAGCCCAGCACGCCGCAGGCGCGCCCTTGCGCATCGGTCAACACGCAAGTGACAACGATCCGATTGGTGATCGCAATGCGCGCGCGTTTGAGCTGCCGGTACAGCACTTTCTTGATGTCGTGGCCTTCCGGCATCGGCAGGACATAAGAGCCCATGTGATGCACTTTCTTGACGGCATAGTCGCCGGTGCCGTCTTTTTCGAACTTCACGCCCCAGCGGTCCAGTTCCTCGATGGTCTTGAAGCTGTGCCTCGCGTAAGCGTAGACGGCCGACTGATCGACGATGCCGTCGTTTGCGATGGTGATTTCGCGCGTGTACTGCTCGGGTGTCGCGTGACCGGGGATGATGGCGTTGTTCAGGCCATCCATGCCCATCGAAATCGCGCCGCTGCGCTTGACGTTGGCCTTTTCCAGCAGCAGTACCTTGAGGTTCGGGTTCTGTTCCTTGGCCTTGACGGCAGCCATAGGGCCGGCCGTGCCGCCGCCCACGACGACCAGGTCGTACTCGATCACATGTGTATTCATTTCGTCTTCCTTGTGCTCTTCTTCTCTTTCTGACGATCGATGCGAAAGCGGTACTGGAATGCATCGCCGCGGAAATAGAGGTATTCGTAGTCGATCGGCGTGCCGTCCGCGCTATGGGTGAGACGTTCGATCCGCAGCACCGGGCTGCCTTCCTCGACGTTCAATGCTTCGACGATGTCTTCGTCGGCGAGAATGGCGTCGATGGAAACGTCCGCGTGGCCGAGCGGCACAGCGCAATCGTTCTCGAGAATCAGAAAGATGTCGCGCGTGACGAGGTCCGCATTGGCGAGGCGCTTGCCTAATGCTTCCGGCACCCATGTGACTTCCAGCGACACCGGTTCGCGATTGAGCAGGCGCACGCGGTGGATCTCGGCCACTTTCGCGCCTTCGGGCAACTCAAGGCGCTGAGCGATCTGGGCGGTGGCCGGAATGAAACGGATGTGCTTGAGCTGGTTGACGATTTCATAGCCCATCGACGACATCGCTTCGGCGAAGCCCTGCAGCGCGCTGACGTTCTGGAATGCTTTCGGCTTGGAAACGAAGGTGCCCTTGCCGTGCAGTTTGAAAACGAGGCCTTCCTTCTGCAGATCGCCGAGTGCTTGCCGCACGGTGATGCGGCTGACGTCGAACATCGCGCACAGATCGTTTTCGGAGGGCATCTGCGAATGGGCCGCATACGTGCCGTTGAGAATGCGCGCGCGCAACTCCCTCTTGATCTGCTCGTAGAGCGGAGCAGCGGCAAGCGGCAGCACGTTGGCGAGGTCGGGTTTCGTCATGGTTTTGCGGGGTTGTCTGTACTTGTTATGACAAGTTGAATCACAGTCTAGTGATGGAGTCGTGCCGGGCGAACGAAGATTTTGTGCTTTGTATTTCTTCTGGGGCGCATTTGGGATGGATGCCGGCGCGCATCCGCGCGGCACGGCGCCCCGGAGTGGGAATGACCCGCGAATCGGCCGCAAGCAGCCGCGGCGAAGCGCGATTAAACTGGCTCGACCTATTCGCAATGGAGAGCGGCACATGTCACGTCAGCTTCGCCTCGGCGCCTTCATGCGTCCCACGACGATTCATACCGGCGCATGGCGCTATCCCGGCGCCTATCCGGACGCCAACTTCAATTTCGGCCATCTGAAGCGTTTTGCGCAGACGCTCGAACGCGGCCGCTTCGACGCGTTCTTCATGGCCGACCATCTCGCGGTGCTCAATATGCCGCTGGATGCGCTCAAGCATAGCCACACGGTCACTTCGTTCGAGCCGCTGACGCTGTTGCCCGCGCTGGCGGCGGTAACCGAAAGGCTAGGGCTGGTCGCCACCGCGTCCACCACGTTCGACGCGCCTTATCACGTCGCCCGGCGTTTCGCCTCGCTCGATCACATCAGCGGCGGCCGCGCGGGATGGAATCTCGTGACGACGTCGAACCCGGACGCCGCGCTCAATTTCGGCCTCGACGAGCATGTCGAGCATGACGAACGCTTTCGGCGTGCCCGCGAGTTCTTCGATGTGGTCACCGGCCTGTGGGACAGTTGGGCCGACGACGCCTTTATCCGCGATACGGCAACCGGTACCTACTTCGATCCGCAGAAACTGCATGTGCTGAATTACAAGAGCGACAACTTCTCCGTGCGCGGACCGTTGAATATCGCGCGCCCCGTTCAGGGCTGGCCGGTCATCGTGCAGGCCGGTTCATCCGAAGCGGGGCGGCAGATCGCGGCTGAAACCGCCGAGGTGGTGTTCACCGCGCAAAGCAATCTGGCTGACGGAAAGCGCTTCTACGCCGATGTGAAAGGCCGCATGGAGAAACTCGGTCGGCAGCGCGATCACATGAAGATCTTGCCGGCCGCCTTCGTCGTGGTGGGCGATACGCTGGACGAGGCGCAGGAGACGCGCGCGCGACTCGACACGTTCGTGCACTACGAGAGCGGCCTCGCTTCGTTGTCGATTGCATTGGGGCACGATGTGTCCGGCTTCGATCCGAACGGTCCATTGCCGGAAATCCCCGAAACCAATGCGAGCCGTACGGCACGGCAAAGAGTGGTCGAATGGGCGCAGCGTGATGGCCTGACGATTCGCCAGCTCGCGCAGCGCATTGGCGGCTACTCGGGACTTGAGATGGTCGGCACGGCTGCGATGATCGCGGATCAGATGGAGCAGTGGTTGGTGGAGGAGGGCTCGGACGGGTTCAATGTGATGTTCTCGCACCTTCCCGCCGGCCTCGATGACTTCGTCGATAAAGTCATTCCTGAATTGCAGAAGCGAGGGCTGTTCCGGCGCGAGTATGAAGGCGTGACGCTGCGCGAGAATCTCGGTTTGCCGCGGCCTGAAAACCGGTTTTTTCCCGCGTGATGTGAGCCGCTCCTGGCAACGCGGGCATTCCAGCACCGGCGATATGACTTTCGCCGCTTAGCACCTGAGAATTGCTTCGTTTGTTCTGTCCGGCAGCGTTGGTAGAGTGAGTGGCTCACGCTCAAGACGAACGTCGATCGACGTCTTGCGCGGATCATCAAAAACAACAGGAAACCACCGCTATGAATTTCAGAGTGCTTGGGGCAGTGCTTGCCGGAAGTCTGCTCGTCTTGTCTACCGCCGCGCACGCGGATCGCCTCGACGACATCAAGAAAGCGGGCGTGCTGCGGGTTGCCGCGTTCGACAGCAATCCGCCGTTTGGCTTCGTCGATCCGAAGAACAACCAGATCGTCGGGCTCGACATCGACTATGCGCGTGCTCTCGCGACCCGGCTCGGCGTCAAGCTCGATATCCAGCCGACCAATCCGGCCAACCGTATCGCCTTCCTGAAGTCGGGCAAGGTGGATCTGGTGTTCGCCAACTTCACGATTACCGACGATCGCAAGAAGGAGGTGGATTTCAGCACCCCGTATTTTGCGTCCGGCACGCAGTTCATCGCGAAGAAGGGCACGCTCACGTCGCCGCAGCAATTGAACAGCTTGCGTATCGGCGCGGACAAAGGCACGACCAATGAGCAGCAGGTGCGCGCGCAATTCCCGGGCGCCACGATCGTCGCTTACGACGACACGCCGTTCGCTTTCGCCGCGCTGCGCACGGGCAATGTGCAGGCGATTACGCAAGACGGGCCGAAGCTCGTCGCGTTGCTGGCTAAAGTGCCGGACAAGGCGAACTACGAGATCCCGCCGTTCACCATCTCCAACGACTACGAAGGTGTGGGTGTGCCGAAGGGCGAGACGCGACTGCTGAATGTCGTCAACGAGACGTTGAAGGATCTGGAGGCCAAAGGCACGGCCGGCAAGATTTACGACACCTGGTTCGGCCCGACAAGTGCCGCGCCGTTGCCACGTTTGTTCAAGATCGGCGACGCGCAAAAGAGCTGACGTACGTCGCTTTCTAAGCGCCTGAATACGGCCCGGTCATGACTCGAAACGAGCGGCCGGGCCGTCTTGCTGATAGAGGACCGCGGTTTTTCGAATGCATTTAATCAATCTCTGGCTGGAGCCTCGCTATCTCGACTGGCTCGCACATGGCTTTGTCATCACCCTGGTTCTGTCGGCTTGCGTGAGCGTATGCGCCACGTTGCTAGGCTTCGGGCTGGCGATGGCTCAAATCTCCCAACATCGCACGGTCGCCACTGCGGCACGGCTCTATGTGCTCGTGTTTCGCAATTCGCCGCTGCTGGTGCAGTTGCTATTCTGGTACTTCGGCGCGGCGACGCTGCTGCCCCAGCTGTGGATGACGTGGCTGAACGCGCCGCATCTGTTGAGCGTTGGGCCTCTTGTCTTGCGCTGGCCGAGCTTCGAGCTGTTCGCGGGCTGGCTCGGCTTGACCTGCTACAGCACCGCCTTTATCGCCGAAGAGTTTCGCGCCGGCATTCGCGGCGTGGGCGTCGCGCAATATCAGGCGGGCGCGGCCCTGGGCATGACCCGGTACGCCACCTTACGTCATGTGATCTTGCCGCAAGCGGTGCGTATCGCCACGCCGCCGCTCGCGGGGCAATACATGAATATCGTGAAGAACTCGTCGCTGACAATGGCGATCGGCGTGGCCGAGCTGTCGTATATGTCGCGTCAGGTCGACACGGAGAGCTTCCGGACTTTTCAGGCCTTCGGTACGGCAACCGTGCTGTATGTCCTCACCATCGCGTTGATCGAAATTGCATTGGTGATCTGGCAACGCACGGGTGCGCGTGCGTTGCAAAGGGGGCATGCATGAGTGCGCTCGAATGGCTGCCGACGCTGCGATATCTGCTGCTAGGTGCGTTCCCCAATGGGCCGCTTGGTGGCGCGGCGTTGACTGTGGTGCTGTCGGTGGTGTCGGCGCTGCTGTCCGCTGCGGTAGGTCTGGCAGGCGGCGTGGCGCTCTCGGTGACGCGCGGCGTCACGCATCTGCTTCTGCTCGGAATCGTCGCGTTTTTCCGGGCGATTCCGGTGCTGATGCTGATTTTCTGGACGTTCTTCCTGATGCCGATTCTGCTGCATGTCGACGTGCCGGGTCTGGCGGCGGTGGTGTGCGCGCTGTCGTTGATCGGTGGCGCGTATCTGTCGCATTCGGTACATGCGGGCATCGTCTCGATCGGAGCGGGCCAGCAGAACGCGGCGCTGTCACTCGGGCTGACGCGTTGGCAAGCGTTACGCTATGTGGTGCTGCCGCAGGCGGTACGCGTGATGATGCCGTCGTTCGTCAATCAGTGGGTGTCGCTCATTAAAGATACTTCGCTCGCGTATATCGTCGGGGTGCCGGAATTCACCTTTCTCGCCAATCAGGTCAACAGCCGTCTGATGATTTACCCCGCGCAGATTTTCGTGTTCGTCGGGATCGTGTATGTGGCTTTGTGCTCTGCGCTGCAATGGATTGCGTCTCTTGTGTTGTTGCGCGCGCCGGCCGCTCGCGTCACTGGCACCGACACGGAAACCGAGGCCGGCAAGGCGCGCAGCAAAGAGCGTAGCGTGGCGATGCCCTAACGCGCTGAGTTTGTGCATGGGCCGGGCACGGCTCGTTGGCGTGACCTGTGCGCCGATCCGAGACGTTCAGTGCTGCCCGACAGTCCCGTTCAATCCGTCCAGCAACTGCGCGCGCAGTTCATTAACGACAGGTCGCGCCTGTCGCGCGGCCTCGCTGTGTCGATGGCGGCAACGCAAGTCCCGCCACGCGCCAGGTCTTCAGCGGATCGCGTCGTGGTGGCGCTTCGCGATGCCGTCGAACGGTTGATGCGGAGTCCTCGAGCGACAGTGAATCGTCGGTAGCCATGGCGGTGTGGTCGGCTTACTTGCCTGCGTCGGCCGCGATAATTGGCTGCGCGGGCTTTGCATCGATCAACGCGTCGATGATCTGGTTCAGGTTCGTGTCCGGTTTAACCAGTTGCTCCTGCGTGAGAATAGGCGCAGCGGCCTTGAGCGCGGCGAGTTGTCTGGCGCCCGGTTGCGGCTGGCTGAAGTCGTTGCGGCTCAACTGCAGTTTCGCCACCGGCAGCGATACCTTCGATTCCTCGGCGACGATTTTCGCGGTCTCTTCAGGATGGGCCGCGATCCACAGGCGCGCCTTTTCGTAAACCGTCAGGACGTGCGCCAGCGTATCGGGATGCGCGCTGATGAAGTCTTCGCGCGCGTCGAGTAAGCCCCACGTATTGAAGTCGACGTTGCGGTACAGGAGGCGCGCGCCGTCGTCGATCTGCGCGGCGGCCATGTGCGGATCGAGACCGGCCCACGCGTCCACCTGACCGTTGGCGAGCGCGACACGTCCATCGGGATGTTGCAGATTCACGATCTCGACGTCGTCGCGGGAAAGTCCGGCGGTATGCAGCGCACGCAGCGTAAATAGAAAAGGATCTGTGCCTTTGGTGGCGGCGATCTTTTTGCCCTTCAGATCAGCGAGTGTGCGGATCGGCGACGTTCGGCCGTCCGCCGATTCAGACGTGGTTGCCGCTTGCGGTGCACGCGGGTCATTCCGCGCCCCCGATGTCGATCTATCGTGAAGAGTTGCCGGTCGGCGAGGGCGTCGATCTCGCCGGGTTGAGCGCCGCCGAGGCCGAGCGTAACGCGCGGGTTGCCACGCGCGACGATGTCGTCGTCTCGCTCGTGGGCCTCGATGCGTTCAACTGGAAGCTCGCGCGTTTTACGCTGAGCTCGGCGCCGCTGCGCGCGATCGAGGGTGTCGTCGGCTATGAAATCGCCCATCTGGCTGCGCCGGGGCTGGCGCGTCTGCGGGAGCTAACCGCGCATGCTGTGCCGACCACGCCGTTGAGCAGCACGCATGCCTGACGCCGGTTCGGTACGGCGATGCGCGCGGGCCCGAACGTTGCTGCGTCTACGGCAGCCGCCGCGTGCTTTTAGCGCGCCGCGTATGTTCATCCGCGCTTTGGAGATCGCCATGACCGACCCGCAACGTCCCACGCCACCGTTTCCAAACCAGCAGCAGGACCAGACGCCGGGGCAAACCGCGCCCATGAAGCCGCAACCGGATCACGGTGAGCAATCGTATAAGGGCTCAGGGCGTCTTGCCGGCAAGGCCGCCATCATTACCGGCGGCGACAGTGGAATCGGCCGCGCTGTCGCGATTGCGTTCGCGCGTGAGGGCGCGGACGTGTTGATCTCCTACCTCAACGAAGACGACGATGCGCGCGAAACCGCGCGCTGGGTGGAGGAGGCCGGCCGCAAGGCGTTGCTGCTGCGTGGCGACATCACGAACCCGGCGCACTGCAAGGAGATCGTCGAGCGAGCCGTCGAGGCGTTCGGGCGCCTCGACGTGCTGGTCAACAATGCGGCCTATCAGATGAGCTATCCGTCGCTCGAAGACATCAGCGATGAAGAATGGGACAAGACTTTCGATACCAACATCGGCGCGATGTTCAGGATTACGCGGGCGGCGGTGAAGTATATGAAGCCAGGGGCGTCGATCGTGAATACGTCGTCGATCAATGCGGATCATCCCAATCCGGGGTTGATCGCCTACGCGACCACCAAAGGTGCGATTCAGAATTTCACCGGCGGTCTTGCTCAATTGCTGGCGGAGAAGGGCATACGGGCGAATTGTGTCGCGCCCGGGCCGATCTGGACGCCTTTGATTCCGTCGACCATGCCGCGCGAGAAAGTCGAGAAATTCGGCGAGCAGGTGCCGATGAAACGCCCGGGGCAGCCGGCCGAACTGGCCGCCGCCTATGTGATGCTCGCCTCCGATGAAGCGAGCTATATCTCGGGCGCAACGATCGCGGTGACGGGCGGAGCGCCCATTATCTAAGATCACACGCGCGTACCACGTTGCGTCAGCTATTTCACTGGCCTTCCGAGGGTGACCTGCGAACCGCCGCTGTTTCCGTGAACTTCAAATCGCGGCGCACGTCCCGTCTCCTGGCTGATGACGGGCGGCGAGAAGAGGGTGAGGACGTAGCAGCAGGGCGCCCGCTTTCCACCAGTTGACGAGACAGCGCTTCAAGCTTTTTGCGAAGGAGTTCGCTCGCCGCGATTTGTTCGTCGAGCGCAATGTCCCGTGATGCGAGTTCTCCTTCGACGCTCGCGCAACGTGTCATCGACGTCGCCAACTGGGTTTTCGCCGCAGCGAGCGCATCGCGCAGCTGATCTCGTTCTGCCTGATGCGTGGCCTGCGCCTCGGCCATCCGATCGATAGCGGCCTGCAGTTCCTGGCGCGTCTGGCGCGCGGCCGTCCGCTCGCTGTCGATCTCCAGGAGCGCCCGCTTTTCAGTCGCGGCGAGGCGCTGTTCGCTCTGATTGTGCATGACGCGTAGCTTGCTCAACTCCTCGGCGAATTCCCGTCTGGCTTCCGACAGCGCCGTGGCGGCGGCCGCACTTTCGTTTCTGGACTGCGCGAGCTGATCAGCGAGCATGGTTTTGGCGGTTTCCAGTTCGACGAGGCGCGCGAGCGCCTTTGCGTTTTCAATGCGAACGTTTGCCGCGTCGCGGGACGTCTGCTCGGCGGCGGCGATCGCAGCGTCGCGTTCCGCAGCCAATCCTCGTGCATGTTCGCGTGCCTCGACTATTTGGCGCTGCGCATCTTGCCTGAAGACTTCCAGCGCCGCGTTGGCCGCGTCGCCCGATAGCCGCCAAAGCGTCGCCGCCAGTTCGCCTGCGGCGCTCGCGACCTCTGGCGGCAAATCTGGTTGCCCGACGTCGACCCGCGTCTTGTCCCTGACTTCCGTCCAGAAGTCCCGCAAGGCTTTCGCCGGAGCGCTCATGCTGCCTTTGCGAACAAGCTGATAGAGCTTGTTCGCTGTCGGCGTTTCTCCGTAACGGAAGAACATCAGCGCGCAAACCTCACGATAAAGCCCCTGCGTGTCCGGGACGCGTTCACGTAACGCTTCGATATCGGCTTCGAGAGTCATGGGAATCCTTAGGCGCTGTAATGTCCGGATATGTTGATAATACAACGTATAACGTTGATTATACAATTTACTTCTGTACGCTACACGACATTAGTACTATAATGTCGCGTATGATGTGCCGAATGCTTTTCGCGCAAGAATCTCGTCTTTGGAACCTTCAAAACCGTGCCTGATGCTCAACTCGTCACCGTTCAGCCCGTCGAATCGCTAGTCGTTCCCGAAATTCTCGACGGTCGTGACGGCACCAACCGTGGCGCAGCCGGTGGCTCACAGCTGTCGGCCACCAACGATCTGGACGCCGTCCGCGCGTGGCTGTCGAACTACGCCGACACCAAGACGACGTTCGACAACTACCGCAAGGAAGCCGAGCGGCTGCTGCTGTGGGCGGTCGTGCAACTCGGCAAGCCGCTGTCGTCGCTGACACATGAGGATCTGCTGCGGTTCAAGGGGTTTCTCGTCGATCCGCAGCCGGCGGCGCGCTGGGTTTCGGCCACCGGCGGCAAATTTCCCCGCGGCGACGAGCGCTGGCGTCCGTTCAATGGGCCGCTGTCGCCGGCCAGCCAGCGTCAGGCGCTGATCATCCTGAACGCGATGTTCACGTGGCTGGTCAACGCCGGCTATCTGCGCGGCAATCCCATGGCGCTGCTTCGACAGCGCGCCAAACGCTCCGCGCCCCGAGTGACGCGCTATCTGTCGACGTCGCTATGGGATGAAGTGAAGGTGTTTGTCGAGCAACTGCCGCGCGAGTCTGCCGATGAGCGGGCGTATTACGCCCGTAGCCGCTGGCTGACGACGCTTTTCTATCTTCAGGGCATGCGGATATCTGAAGTCGCCGGCGGGAAAATGGGCGACTTTTCCCGCCGGCTAGGCGCTGACGGCAAAGATCAGTGGTGGCTTGAAACGCTCGGCAAGGGGAACAAGGAGCGCATCGTCCCCGCCTCGCCTGAGCTGATTCAGGAAATGCGGCTTTACCGAACTGAAAATGGTTTGGCGCCTCTGCCCACCCGGAGCGAAGAAACACCGTTGGTCATTCCATTCAGAGGCCGGAACCGGAATCTGTCCCGCTCCGCCATTCACGACGCGATCAAGAGCATTTTTGGCAATGCCGCCAGTTGGTTGCGCTCCAAAGGCGCCGAGTTCGCCGATCGAGCGGACGAACTGGAAAGAGCATCGGCGCACTGGCTTCGACATACCGCGGGTTCGCATCAAGCAGACGGCGGTGTGGATCTGCGGACGATCCGTGACAATCTGGGCCACGTGTCACTCAACACGACCAGTCTTTACCTCCATACCGAAGACGATGCGCGCCATCGCGAAACAGTCGATCGCCACCGCATGAACTGGGACGATTCCAAACCTGAGGGGAAGTGAATCCGGCCGGCCCTGACCGCCCTGCAGCGGGTGCCAGAGCCGTCCCATCTCACTTGCGCTTAAGTTGCGAAATATCCCGCACCGCGCCGCGATCAGCCGAGGTCGCCAGCGCGGCGTAGGCCTGCAACGCTTGCGACACCACGCGTTCACGATTCACCGGCAGCCAGGCCTTGTCGCCGCGTGCCTCCATGGCTTCGCGACGGCGCGCCAGTTCCGCGTCCGACACCACCAGGTGCATCTTGCGGTTGGGAATGTCGATCTCGATCACATCGCCCTCTTCCACCAGGCCGATGTTGCCGCCTTCCGCAGCTTCCGGCGACGCGTGCCCGATCACCAGCCCGGACGAACCACCCGAGAAGCGGCCGTCGGTAAACAGCGCGCAGGTCTTACCCAATCCCTTGGACTTCAGATACGACGTGGGGTAAAGCATTTCCTGCATGCCGGGGCCGCCCTTGGGACCTTCGTAACGGATCACGACCACGTCGCCCGCCACAACCTTGTCGCCCAGAATGGCTTCGACGGCGTCGTCCTGGCTTTCGAAGACGCGAGCGCGTCCGGAGAAGATCCACTGCGATTCGTCGACACCGGCGGTCTTGACGATGCAGCCCTTGTCCGCGAGGTTGCCGTAAAGCACGGCGAGGCCGCCGTCTTTCGAATACGCGTTCTGCTTGCTACGGATGCAGCCGGTCTTGCGGTCGGTATCCAGCGACGCGAACGTGGCTTCCTGGCTGAACGCAACGGTGGTCGGAATGCCGCCCGGCGCCGCGCGGAAGAATTTCTGCGCTTCTTCGCCCGCGTCGCCGGCCACGTCCCACTTGGCGATGGCGTTGCCCAGCGTGCCACTATGCACATTGCCGCACGACAGGTCGAGCAGTTCCGCGCGGGCCAGCTCGCCGAGAATGCCGAGAATGCCGCCGGCACGATGCACGTCTTCGATATGGTATTTGTCGGTGGCGGGCGCCGCTTTGCACAGGCACGGCACCTTGCGCGAGATGCGATCGATGTCGGACATCGTGAAATCGACGCCGGCTTCCTGTGCCGCTGCCAGCAGGTGCAGCACGGTATTGGTCGAACCGCCCATGGCCACGTCGAGCGCCATGGCGTTCTCGAACGCCTGCTTGCTCGCGATGCTGCGCGGCAGGACCGACACGTCTTCTTCCTGATAGTAGCGGCGGCACAGGTCCACCACCAGGCGGCCGGCCTGCTCGAACAGGCCCTTGCGCCAGGCATGCGTGGCGACGATCGTGCCGTTGCCGGGCAGCGCCAGACCGATCGCTTCGGTCAGGCAGTTCATCGAGTTCGCGGTGAACATGCCCGAGCAGGAACCGCACGTCGGGCAGGCGCTACGCTCGACCTCGGCCACTTCGGCGTCGCTGATCTTCGGGTCGGCCGCCTTGATCATCGCGTCGATCAGGTCGATCTTGGCGATCACCTGGCCATCCGTCGGCGATTTGACCTTGCCCGCTTCCATCGGACCGCCGGAAACGAACACGACGGGGATGTTCAGGCGCATGGCGGCCATCAGCATGCCCGGCGTGATCTTGTCGCAATTGGAGATGCAGACCATGGCGTCGGCGCAGTGCGCGTTGACCATGTACTCCACCGAGTCGGCGATCAGTTCGCGCGAGGGCAGCGAATACAGCATGCCGCCGTGACCCATGGCGATGCCGTCGTCCACGGCAATGGTGTTGAATTCCTTGGCGACGCCGCCGGCCGCTTCGATTTCCTTCGCGACCAATGCGCCGAGGTCGCGCAGATGCACATGGCCCGGCACGAACTGCGTGAACGAGTTCACCACCGCAATAATGGGCTTGCCGAAATCACCGTCCTTCATTCCGGTGGCGCGCCACAAGGCGCGTGCGCCGGCCATGTTGCGGCCATGGGTCGAAGTTTTCGATCGATAGTCAGGCATCTGTGTCCTCAGGTATTGGGGTCGTCGACATTGGAATTGTGCCCAGGCCGCCACATGCACCATCGCGAACGGCGACCGGCGCGGCGATTGCCGCAGGGTGGCCCGCAATGGCGCGCGCGTGCGCGTGCGGCTGGGAAGGTACGAATAGTGCGAGAGGACGCTTAAGACGTCCAATATATTTTTCCGGTGCAATTAAGTCGGAAAAGATATTAATGGACGGTCGGCGCAGGCGAGGAAGTGGCGGTTGCGTGAACGTTCCGCCGGGCGGCGCATCAGCGGAAACCGTATTCAGGGTTGCCACGATCGAAAATGGATTCGCTCCACTGACGAGGCACGACATCTTCGAAGCGGATCAGCTCCAGCAGGCCGCCCTGTTCGTCCCACGCGGCTTCGCCACAGGGCCAGGTGTGCTGAAGATCGAACAGCAGTCTGACGCGCGGCGCGTAATGCGCGGGCGGTCCTGACGGAGCGGTCCATGTCCACGCAAGCAATCGCGTGCCGTGCGCGTTCATGAGTTCGATGCGGCCCGGCTTTTCGCTGAGGCCCTCTTCACGAAAGCTGCGCGCATCGTGCTCGACAGTGCGCGCGATGAACTGCAAGCCGAGATCCCGGACGCTATGGCGGGACTGGGCGTGCGCGAACGGGCCGTCGACGGCGACCTTGCCCGACACGAGACGCAGCCGGCCGCCCAGATGGCCGAACATGCTTTTCGGGTCCGTGGTTTCGTCGTAAAGGATCTCCTGGCCCGCATGAGCGCCATCAGGCAGCCATTTTGCGTAGACTTTTCGAGGGCTGTGCTGGTATCGGATAAGCATGTGATCGGGGCGCTCCGGCCATCTTCCGGATATGCGCTCCTGACGGAACATGCTGTATTCGTAGGCGTCTTCGGCAATCATGTCGGACTTCGCGTACTCGACGAAGGCCTCAGGCTTCATCGCGTCCATCAGGGCGAGGATCTGATCGTCGGTCAGGGACAGAATCGAGTGGTTTTCGATCCGCGTGCGCAATGACGCTGCCTGTTCGCGAGCCGGGAGACACCGGAACTGCTCGATATCCGCATTCACGGTATCCGACGCGACAGCATTCGCGCATTCCGCCGCTGTCCCGGATGAAGCCGGCGCAATCGGGCTGGTCGATTGGGCGAACGCGCCCATTGAGACGATCAGGCACGTCAAGGCGAGCCCATGCAACAACGTCCGCGCGATTGTCCGCCATCCCGCAGCAGGCAGCGTGCGCCGGCGTACCGGATGATTGGAGATGCCAAATCCGCAAAACGTCATGGGTTTAATCCGTGGCTGGTTTACCGGCGTTTGAAGGGTTGCCCTAGCATGCTGCATGCGTCGATCGCCATGGGTCGCAATTGCGCCTCAGAGAGTTGACCGGTCAGCGCGCAGCCCGTTCCCTGGCTCCCCCAGTAGAACGTGCTGCGATTACCGTCACGAAACAGGCGGAATGCTGTCGCATCCTTTGGAACCGCTGCGACGTACATCGTGAGCCGGGCGCCTGCCGTGTTCTGATACATGAATTGCGCGGCAGGCCCGGACTCGCCGGGCAGCAGGCGGCCGCCCATCAGCGAATACCCATATTCCCGAAGCGAAGCCACCGTCAACTGTCGATCGAGGCGCCGTGACAACCAGTTGATCAGTTGATCGCGTTGCAGCGCCGCGACCTCCACGGGGTGGCGTTGCTCGGGCGCGTACACCGCGAAAGCGATGTCGGCGCGCTCCGCGAACACGGGTGGAGCGGCCGCGAAATTCGCCGACACCCAACCGGATGACGAGCCGAGCGCCACGCCCATCGCCATGCAGGAGGCTGCGAGGCCAGCCTGCCGCCACCACGGCGTGAAGCGGCGGCGCACGACGATGCAGCGCGCGTCGTCTCGCGGATCCCTGAACAATGCAGTCAGCGCGGCTTTTTGCGCGCGGTAGTCGCCCACGCGTTCGGCCGCTCCCAGGTCGGTCGCCAGCCAAAGGAGCGCGGCTGCGCGCTCCGACGCGGAGAGTTCATTGTCGGCAAACGCCGATAGCGGCCGCAAATCGGTACCACCCAAGTCTTGAGTCCTCCGGTC
Source organism: Paraburkholderia sp. RL18-101-BIB-B (assembly GCF_046026985.1). Taxonomy (NCBI): domain Bacteria; kingdom Pseudomonadati; phylum Pseudomonadota; class Betaproteobacteria; order Burkholderiales; family Burkholderiaceae; genus Paraburkholderia; species Paraburkholderia sp. RL18-101-BIB-B. The sequence goes on along the minus strand of NZ_JARESV010000020.1, from coordinate 117,867 downwards.
ACGGTCGTCGTTCATGGCTCGTTTGCAGGTTGCAACTACCCTGCCCTGATGCCTTTCGATGACGGAATGCCGTCCGTCGCAGATCCACGCACACGCGCGGTGAATCGGAGCCCGCGGCATAACGCCTTCTTTCTAGCCGGGAATGACGTTCCGGCACAGAACGGGCTCGAAATATCCGGCGTCAATACCGTGAGTAAACGTCCGTAGGGGGCGCTCTATTCCAATCGTATGAAGTGAGCGTTTGCCGTTGCGGAGCCGTGAATATTTGTGGCGCAAGGCTCCGCCCGCCGCTCAGGCGAGTCAATTTCGCCAAGCCTACTCAGCATGAAGGTTTACGCGAAAGATGGAATAGGCGGTCGCACCGGATCGTTTAGACAGCATGTCCGAACCAACGGCAGACTTCGATGAACATTCGACAGCAGCACTTCATTCGGCCTGTCGGCAGCATGCTGCTGATGGCATCCGTCGCGTTGGTCGCCGGCTGCGGAGGCGGTGGTGGTAGCGGCAGCAGCACGTCGATGGTTTCGATCGGCGGCACTGCGGCAACCGGCAAGGCGCTTGCGAACGCGACGATCAACATCGACTGCGTACGGGGCTCGATGTCGGTTGCGGCGGATGCGAACGGGAACTACCACGCGACGCTCGGCGCAGTGATGCCCTGCCTGATCTCCGCGACCTCCGGCGTGACGATGCTGCATTCCGTTGCATTCGCCGGCGGCACGTACAACGTCACGCCGGAGACGGATCTGCTGGTGTCGTATCTGGCGGCGCAACTCGGCACGAATGAAACCGGACTGATCGCCGGCTTCGGGGTGAACACACAGTTCCAGCAGACGCTCGCGAATCAGACCGACGTGCTGACCGCGCAGGCCGCGGTCGTCCAGAATCTACAGCAAACGTATGGTGTTACGCTGTCCGCACCCAATTTCCTGACCACCACGTTCGCTGCCGGTCAGCCTAGCGAGGACAGTGATCTCGAAGCCCTCCTCGCTCGCGGCGCCATCGACGCCAACGGTGAACCGGCCGCCGCCGCCGTCGCGCTGATGGCCACGGCGGGAGCGGCACATCCGATTGCGGTATCACCGAATAACAGCACGGGTGGGACCGGGGTCGGCGGCATTGGAAGCTCGGGCGGCATGATGTGACCCGACAGGTCGAGCCACATGACGCCCGCGAGTCAGAGCAATTCCATGGTGACGTCCCCCGCTAAATGGCTGCGGCTGGAGCTGGAAGAACGCGCGCGAAACAGAGTCGTGAACTCTTCCGCCGGCAGAGGTCGCGAAAAAAGATAGCCCTGTCCCGCCTGGCAAGACCATTCCCGAAGGAGCCGCGCCTGCTCATCCGTTTCAATCCCCTCGGCCGTGACAGACAAGCCAAGAGACTGCGCCATGGAGATGACGGCTCGAACGATTGCGTCGTCCTCGGCACTCGTGCCGATGCCCTGAACGAAGGAGCGGTCGATCTTCAGCACATCCAGCGGCAGCTTGCGAAGATAGCTTAGCGACGAGTAACCCGTACCGAAGTCGTCGATTGCGATCGTTACGCCAAACTCTTTCAGCCTTCGGAGCGTCTCGATACTCTTTGCCGTATCCCGCATGATCAGACCTTCCGTGACCTCCAGTTTCAACGCCGCTGCGCCGATCTGAGCACTGGACAGCGCCGCCGCCACGTCGGCAACGAGGTTGGGATCATCGAACTGCCGGGGCGAGAGATTGACACTGATCTGCAGGGGCGGCTCGGTTGGGAACTCCTGCTGCCAGCGGGCGACTTGCTGGCAAGCCTCTTCCAGCACGTATCGTCCGAGCGGGATGATCAGGCCGCTTTCTTCTGCAATCGCAATGAACTCGGACGGCGGCAACAAACCTCGCGTGGGGTGCTGCCACCGCACGAGCGCTTCCATTTCACTGAACCCTGCCGCCTGAAGCTGCATGATGGGCTGAAAATACACGCGTAGTTCACGATGCTCGATCGCGTAACGCAGATCCGTCTCGATCTCCAGCTTCTTGACGGCTTCGGTGTGCATGTCCTCTTCGAACACCACATAGCGGCCCTTGCCGCCGTTCTTGGCCCGGTACATCGCAACGTCGGCGTCCCGCAACAACGTTTCAGCATCGCCGCGGCCACCGCCGGCGCGCGCAAATGCGAGCCCGACGCTCGCGCTGACGATGTACTGCTTGTTGTCGAGATCGAACGGTTGACTGAACTGGGCAAGGATGTTGTCCGCGACCAGAGTGCCTTCGCTGGTTGCTTCACTGCCGAGGTGTTCCAGCAGGATGACGAACTCGTCTCCGCCCAATCGCGCGACGGTATCGGAAGGACGAACGCAGCCTTCGAGGCGCTTGGCCGCTGCGATCAGCAGCCGGTCTCCCACGTGATGTCCAAGACTGTCATTGACGCGCTTGAAGTTATCCAGGTCGATGAAAACGACGCCGATCATCGCATTGCGTCGACGCGCGCGAACTTCGGCCTGACCAATCCGATCGAGCAGCAGTGCGCGGTTCGGTAACGCGGTGAGCGTATCGTAGAACGCCCTTCGTGCGAGTTGCTCCTCGAAGTTCTTTCTTTCGGTGATGTCGCTCGCTGTTGCCACGATCGCACCGACCGCCGGTTCGTCGAGCAGATTCGTCAAAGTAAGCTGAATATAGCGCCAGTTATCGCCCTCGCCTCGCGTGCGAATCTCGATCGACTTCGTGGATCGAGCCGTCGACGCCACGGTTTGCAACAGATCCGCCAGCGCGGGACGATCAGTGGGATGAATCGGACCGAGCAGACTGGTGCCGACGAGCTGACCCATGTTCCGCAACGGATCCGGTCTTCGCGTCGGCGCCTCGTAAGTCACTGTCCCATTGACGTCGGAAACGAGTATCGCGTCCGACGTGTTCGCGACAAGCGCCTGCAGCCGCTGTTCGCTCGTGCGTAGTGCATCCTGGGCCGCCGCGTCCGCGTTCTTGCGAATACGCCGCAGCATCTGCAGAAACAGCAGCGTCAGCCCCACCCCGATCGCCAGAACCACCGGGGTCGATATCAGAACGATCCGTTGCACGGCAACGAGCCGGTTGAGTTGCGTCGTCGCATCGTCGCGATGCTGTGCCGCTGCTGCAAGGACCTGGTGCTCGATATCGTCGAAGAGCGGATCGGCGGAATCCTCGTCGATCTCATTGGCTTTGGCGATGTCGTGATCGTCGACGGCCTTGAACATCGGCTTCGCGAACGATCGATACTTCGCGTGCTTCTCCAGCAGGCCGAGCAGCATCGTGCTGCTGCCGGGTTCAAGCACCATCGCCTTCTTCAGCGAAGCATCCAGTGCCGCGCCGGCTTCGCTGTGCTCCCGCAGAACTTCCGGACGTGGGTCGAGGAAGTACTTGCGTTCGGCCGACTCCTCCCATGCGACGCTATAGCGGGCTTCCTCGAAAGCGTTATCCGCCTCGTTGGCGGCTTGCGCGGCGAAACCGGCGCTCAAGCTTTCATAGGCTCCCCAGAAGGCCAGAAGCGGCACGCTCAGCAGAACGAGGATCAGTCCAAATACTGCGGTGCGCCGCGCCGGCGGTACATTCAATGCCGACTGCTCCAATGGGTCTGCCCCTGAATTGCCTCGCCACAGGTAACGACGCCTTTGGGTATCTTTCTTTCTGGTCACGATTGCTCCAATGTGGAACGTCACGTCGACGGGTTGATCTGTTCGAGCAGGCTGGGCGGAAGGCCATCAGAGGTGCCGGTCTTCTGGGAGAAGACGCGCGCATCCTGAAGTCGTGGCCCTGAGCGTGACTCAATTCATTCCTTGACTCCGAATCGCGTCGATGACGAACGACGCTGATTCCGGCCCGCGTTTTATCGGACCACCGCTTGTTTACGGCACACGCCGGATTTTCTGGAGGTCTCGCGCTGTCGTTCCACGCCGGGAACATGGTTTTGCCGTAGACGGATTTTGTTCGCCGGCTTTTCGCACGATCATAGACACCATTCCCGCTCGCGAAAGCGAGCCGACAATCGTAGCGAGGAGACAGTATGCAAGCGGCCATTCCGACGCCAACGGGCTGTAGTGAGCAAGCAGAAGCCGCCCGATTCCGCTGGGTGATTCTATTTTTCGCGTGGGCCGGGCTCATGCTGAGCACGGTCTGCCGCCTCGCCTGGGGAACGCTGGCACTTCCCGCAGGACAGTCGCTCGGGCTTCCCATTGCCGCCCTCGGTGTGTTTGTCACGGCGTTCTACGCGGGCTACGTTCTCTCCAATGTCGTGGGTGGTGTCTCGACCGATCGGATCGGTGGCCGCACAACCCTGTCGGTCTCCCTTTTCGGCCTCGCAGTCGCGACGTTCTGCTTCGGGTACACCCCATCATTAGCTGTGGGGCTCGTATTGCAATGCATCATGGGGCTCACCGCGGGCGCCGACTACGCGGCCGGCGTGAAACTCGTTTCGACATGGTTTACCCGGCACGAACGCGGCAGAGCCGTCGGTCTGCTGATGAGCGCGTCGTCCATCGCGGTCATCGTGACCAACGCGGTTCTGCCTGGCGTCGTCACCCAGCTTGGCTGGCGCAACACCTATCACGGACTCGGTATTTGCGCGCTGATACTGGCAATCCTGACTGCGGTGATCGTCCGCAACCATTCCATCCATTCCGACGTCAATCTGTCGGGACGCACCTCGGAAAAGTTGCGTCTGAGGACCCTCCTCACGCGCAACTTCGTTTTGCTTGCGCTCGCCGGCTGCGGCGGGTTCTGGGGCACACTTGGCTTTGCGTCATGGGCGATTTCGCTCATGGTCAAAGGACATCACCTCGTTCCGGTGCAAGCAGGGTTCATTGTGGCGATCGCAGGGGTTGCAGGGCTCGTCAGCAAACCGTCGATCGGCTGGCTCTCCGACAAACTGGGCGGACGCCGCAAAGCATTGACAGTCGCGTCGTTTCTCTTCTTCTTTGTGGTTCTGCTGGCGTTCGGCCAGCTTTCAGATATCGATGCATTTCGTCTCGCGGCTCCGTTCGTCGGTATCGGCGCATTCGTCTACAGCCCGCTGCTGGTGACGCTGGTTGCCGAACAGAGCGGCATCAATCGGGCTGGCTCTGCCGCCGGCATCGCGAATGCGGTCTGGCAGTCGGGCTCGGCGATGTCGCCGGCTGTCGTAGGTCTCGTGTTTCAGGCTAGCCACTCATTTCAGATGGCCTTTGCCGCGCTCGCAGTGGGCCCGCTGCTGGGCGCGATCTGCATGCTGTTTGTGAAAGAGCACGTCAGCCGATAATCATCCGGCGACCTGCGCCATGCCGCGACAAACATCGCCCGCATGGCGCTTCAAGTTGCAATAGCCATGTTTCAACTTCCGACCAGCACGCCTGGGCAAAAGCGCCACCATCATCAAGAGAGGACTGGAATGAACCACATTACCCATACTTTCGATACGCCGTGGAGATCGCATCAGATTGAAGGATCACGCGGCTACGAATTCATCTTCAACATTCTGGGCACCGAATACACCGATGCCTACAACATCGATATTGCGAAGGTGGCTCCAGGCGGATATTCGCCATTGCATATTGATCAGGATAACCACGCGTTTTACATCCTCGACGGCGAAGGCGAAATTGACATCGCCGATAAGTGTTTTCAGGTCAAACCAGGATCAGTCGTGCGGATTCCGCGCGGCGTGGTGCATGCGATCCGAAATATTGGCGAGGGCTGGTTGATGTTGCTTAGCATTTATGACCCGCCTCGCATCCGCAAGCAGCAGGCGGTGGAAACCACCTGAGGTCGATCGTTTGAGGGGGCTGGCGATTGGGCGTGGCGCCCAGACAGGCCGCTGCGGTCTTCAGTCCGCAGCGGCCACCGTCTCTAGAAGTAGTGGCGCAGGCCGATTGCCGCGACGCCCTGCGCGGAACTCGAGCTAAGTGACATTCCGAATAGCTGAGCCTGACGCCCACCCGTCGCATGCTGGAAGACGTAGGTCACGTAGATATCCGTGGCCTTGCTGAATTTGTAGTCGTAGATCACGCCATATGTGCTGCGAATACTTGCGTAGAAGACATTTTTCGGACCATTGTTCTTGTCGAGGAATGTGTATTCCGCTCCGACAACCTGGAACGGCGTGATGTTGTACCGGACACCGACATCGAAGATGTCGGCCACGTCGCCGGTAAGCGTCCATCTCGAATTGGTGTAGAGCGCATTGAAGATGAAATCGCCGAAAGATGCCGTGCCGCCCACACCTAGCGTACGCAGCGTGCCTGGCGTCAGATTGTCCTTCCGTGTCGTGTAGACGGCGCCCAAAAGCGCACCGGTCGTCGTCCATGTCGCGCCATAGCTTTGCGTACTATTGGGCGATCCGATTCCGGGCGCATCGCCGAACCCGTACATCGCGCCGAAGTGGAGCGACTCCACAGGGCTCCACGTCGCCTTCACTGAGCTGTCGACTTCACCTCCACCAATGCGATCAAGCGAGGGATTGCTGCCGTTGTTCCCAAAGAAATTGGCGTTGATTGCGGGGTGAAATTCCAGCGATGTGCCGTACCAGGAATTCGCCGTGGTCTGCAGGTAGTCCAGCATGAAATCGGGCTGTCGTCCGAATAGCACCTGCACCTTGTCGTTTGCCAGTCCGACATAGGCGTAGCGACCGAATATTCTCTGAGCAGTCGCTGTGCTCTGCCCCAGCACGCCGTTATTCAACGAAAACCCGCTTTCGAGCCTGAATACCGCCCTGAGCCCACCGCCAAGATCCTCACGGCCTTGAAGACCCCATCGGTCTCCACGCATCATGCTGCTGGCCTCCTGCACACTATGGTGACCACCTTGATTCGTGGTGTATTGAATCCCAACGTCAAGGATTCCGTACAATGTAACGGAACTCTGCGCGTGCGCGATGGGTGTGGCCGTTGCAACAACAGCTGCAACGCCTGGATAGAACCATGACTTCACTTTTGTCCCCTTGTACCGATGAGTTTCACAAAATCGCTGCTTGCGTGACGGCACGTTCTATTGATTGAGTTGGCCGTACCATGCTCCGTGCAATGACTCAAAAGTGCCCAGCCATTATTCAGCGCACAAGGCTCCGGACTGGAACACCACATTCCGAATCTGGTCATCCGGGTTTTCACGGTGTTAGCGAGAACGTGCCTATGGGATTCGGTAAAAGATTTCTTGCACCGCAGGACGCCAGTGCGCGGATCAGCCGGCGTTCAGATTTCGCGTGGAGACGAGGCGCGACGTTTCACTCGTGGAGCGCCGAAGCGAATGGATTCCCCTCTCGGGGAAGGAGGTCAGCGCAGCGAGATCTACCGCGTTTCGCTGCTGAAATGAGTGGCCAGAAAGTCCACGAATGACCGTACTTTTGGCGACAGTGTTCGGTGCCGCGGAAAGACCGCGTTGATCTCCCGCTCGCCTCTTTCCCAATCCGGCATCACGCGCACCAATCTGCCATCTGCGATGTCTTGACGACACAGATAATCAGGCAACCAGGCCAATCCCGATCCGGACAACAAGACTGTCCGGAGTGTGCTCGTGTCATTGGCAAAGAAGCGCGGATGGACGCCGACGGTCGACAACTCCTCGGCTCGACGCAAGCGCCACTCGGACGGGCCGTCGGCAATGTCGAGGAGAAAATGGGCCGGAAGATCTTCCGGCGACTCAGGTGTGCCGCTCTTGCGGAGATAAGCAGGAGTTGAAACCAGGACCAGCCGGGCACTCCCCAGTCTTCTTGCAATCAGTCTGGAGTCTTCCAGTGTGCCGGTCCGAATGACGACATCCATTTCGTCCGTTAGCGGCTCCATCTTATTGCTGGTGAGCTCCAGGGACACCTGGACATCCGGATAGGCCGCGAGATAGGCTGGGACCAGCGGCGCGATCATGAATTGCCCGGGCGTCACTGGCGAGCTGACCCGCAGAAGTCCTCGTGGGGTCAGCCGCACTTGCCCGACCTTCTCCTCCGCCTCTTCTACGTCGTCTAGTATCTTCTTTGCGGACTCGGCGAACAGCAGACCGGTATCCGTTAACGCCACCTTGCGATTGGACCGGATAATCAGCGCCACGCCCAGATGCTCCTCAAGCCGCGACAGAGACCGGCTGACTGAAGATTTCGGCATCGCCAGCACCCGGGCTACCGCACTGAAGCTCATCAACTCGGAGAGTTTCGAAAATACGCGAATGTCGATGAGTTCAATCATAGGTTTCTGGATGCCGAACCGTTGATGCTGACGCCGTTCCCGATTGCAACAAAATGCTTTCCACTCGGCAAACTGCAGTTCATTCCTTACCTATCGACTTGTAGCGGTGACAAAAATATCTGTCAAACCGGGATTTCCAGCACTCTTTGAGAGCGCTGCTCAACCGTTCGCATCTGCATTCGCTCGCCACCTTGTTCCCCGCATGGAACGTGACGTTTCACGGCTTCGTCTTGATATCGCGACCGGCGAGTGCAACGATAGGACTTGACCAGCGTATGCAGGCGCGCGTTCCCACAAACCCCACCTACGAGGCTAGTGTTGAAGATCGATCCCGAAGAGTTCCGCAAAGGACTCCGAGCCTTTACGACGGGCGTCACCGTCGTTTCCATGCCTGACGGCCAGGGCGGCATGCACGCTATGACCGCGAGTTCATTTGCAGCCGTTTCAATCGACCCCCAGCTGGTAGCAGTCAGTATCGCGAAGACTGCGAAGTCGCATGCGTTTCTGTCGAGCGACAACTATTACGCAATCAACATTCTGGCTGAAAATCAGGGCTTTCACGGCCACTACTTCGCTAACCGGATACCCGAGCGCTGGGATCCTCCGCATGAATGGATCGCGGACACGCCTATTCTCACCGGGACCATGGGCTGGTTTCTATGCCGCCGCTGGGCCGCATACGAAGGCGGTGACCACACCATTCTGGTTGGCGAAGCATTGCAGATTCACCGCACGGATGATCGACCGCTAGTTTGCAATCGCGGGGCTTTCTATTCGCTGGGTCAGCCGGTGGAAGCCGTCCATCCGGACCTGCAAGCCGTCGGTAAATCCGATTGATAGCGGCAAGCGACGTCACTTACTACGACACAGCGGACATTCTCCATGACGAACAGGGTTCAAATAGTAGACAACGGTCCCATGCAACTGACGGGCGACTTCGAACTTGTGGATGACAACGGGCAGATCGTACGCGCTCGCAAGGTCTACACGTTATGCCGATGCGGCCTGTCAACGCGGCTACCGTTCTGTGATGCATCGCACGAGACTGCCGGCTTCGCGAGCTCTCCGAGAGCACCGCAAAGCGAAGCCGGCTCCGCTCCGACGTCGAATACCAGCGTCGCTCCGCAATAATCAGGTTCCACTTGGCACTGCTATGTCTATCGTCAAAGGTCAAATCATGGACGCCGGCCCGCTTCATCTGGTCGGCGAGTTTGAAATCGTCGACGCGTTGGGCAATCGCTTTCCGAACAGTGGCATCTTCAGTCTCTGTCGATGCGGGCACTCGGAGAGCAAGCCCTATTGCGATGGTGCGCATCGGGCGCAACGGTGGTCGGGATGCGCCGCGGCCGCCGCACCAGTTCGAACGGAAACCAGTCCGCCTGCTCCGAACGAGCATGTGGGTGAATCGAACCCTGGCTGAACCAAGGCGTTCTCGAGCTTACTGACGGCGATCCGGTGGACTAGATTCTGCCTCGAGCTTTGAACTCGCTATCGCCGTCTGCGGCGGCCACGCTCGAAATGACCGAGCCTGCATCAAGTGGAGAGCCAGTCGCAGCACTGGCCGCCTACCGCACACGATCCGCATTCCCCCAGACTACACACAATAATTTCGTTCGCGGACAATGAGAGCGAAAAGAGGCCAACCTTGCATTCCGCAAGATCGGCCTCGCGAGAAACACCGCAGGCAGCTATCGCTTGAGCAGCGAACGAAGCGAGACGGACGTATCGGCCAACTGATTCGCGTCTACCGGACCACCAGCGACCATTCTTACGAATATGGCCATGTCCTTGCCATTGTTGACCGTTACCGCGGCCCGTACATTGCCGGCGTCATTGAGGCCGATCATGCTGAAAGTGCCATCGGAAATCGCACCGCGCAGGACCACCGTATGAGCACCTTCGAAAGTGCCAAGCGATTGCACATTACAGTCGTATTGATCCGACCAAAGCCACGGCGTTTCATCATAGCGCTCGGTCGCACCGAGCATGTTGGCGGCCGCCACTGCCGGCTGCTTCTCCGCGACCTGCCAGGATTCGACACGCACGTGACGTCCGATCGAGGTGACGAAGTGCTGCGTGACCTCGCCGGCAGCGAAAATGTCTGGGTCGGATGTGCGGCATTCGTCGTTGACCACGATGCCATCTCTAACCTCGAGTCCGGCCTGCTGAGCCAGCTCCGTGTTCGGCACTACACCAATGCCGGCCACGACTACGTCCGCGAACAGTTCACCTTCGCTAGTTGCAACGCGCACCGAACCGTCGAGCGCCTGCCGGATATCCGTGACCTGCGCTCCAAGGCGAAATTCCACGCCGCGACTAACGTGGAGTTGTCGCATGAACTCGCTGACTTCCGGCGGCATCGAGCGCTTGAGCAGCCGGTCAGCCGGTTCGACGAGCGTCACTGCGCATCCTCGGCTGATGGCGGTTGCCGCGACCTCCAGTCCAATGAATCCGCCTCCCACGATCACGACTCGCGCCCCTTGTGCGAGCCGCATTCTCAGATTCCGGGCGTCGTCGAGCGTGCGCAGGTAATGCACGGGACCACCTTGCAATTTGCGGACACGCGATCCGGTCGCCAGCAGAAGACGGTCGTAAGCGATCTCCGAACCATCGCTCAAGGTGAGCAAACGATCCGCGCGATTGATCGCCGTGACTGTCAGCCCCAGCCGCACTTCAATGCGCTGGCTGCGGTAGTAGTCGACGTTTCGAATGAACGCATGCCGCTCCCGCTCTGCGTCGAGCAGCGCATCCTTCGAAAGCGACGGCCGGTCATACGGCAGATGGGTTTCATCACCAATAATGCAGATGCGCGCGTCGGGCGCGCGCTCGCGCAACACTTCCGCCGCCCTGCGGCCGGCTTGACCGCCACCGACAATAACAAGATTTTGATTCTGCATAGCTCAGCTCCCGCAGTTGCCCGACCGTCACTCTGTTCCGCTACTGCCGATTTCCACTCGACCATTGACCACCCGAATCGGATACTTGCGAACCGGTTCGGTAATCGGAGCAGAGCACGGTGCACCCGTACGCAGGTCAATCAGCCCCTGGTGAAGCGGGCATTCGACGCAGCCGTTCTCGACGAATCCCTCCGACAGGCGCGCATGACCATGAGAGCACAGGTCGTGCAGGGCAAACCATTCGCCATCGGCGCGGAACACCGCTACCGGATGCGCGCCGACGGCAACCTGAGCCGGCTCGTCCGCCGCAAAGTCACTCGTCGCGCCCACGTCAACCCACTGCATAATTTCCGACATTCAAACCCCCATTCAGATCGGCGTTGCGAGCAGCGTCCGTACCCGCGACGTGTCGTAGATCACACGCTTTTCAGCGTAGCGCCAGCCCTCGGGCGTCCGAACCACGCGGTCAAGATAACGACCCGCCTGGTAGACGAACGACTCACCGTTTGTCAGCGTTTGAATGACGACGTAACTGCTCTCCGTGCGTACTTCATCTGCGGATTGCTCGAGGACCGTCAAGCCGGACGTCATATGACGATAGGAGTGCTCTTCGAAGATGTTTGCGTTACGCAGCGACACGACCCGATCGCGCAACATGCGCTGATTCGTGCAGTGAATGATGCCGATTGGCAAGCCGGCGTCGTCGTTCTCGCGGGGAACGATCTCGTACAGGCAGTCCTCGACGAAGAAGTCGGGCCAGGCTTCGAGCCGATCATTGTCCAGCGCGTTGACGTAGCGGCTTTGCAGCATATGGAGGTCAATCCACAGTTGTGTTTCCTGTTCCATCTCTCGACACCCCTTGATTCAATAACCCATGAGCTTCTGATAGCCGACCCAGAATTTGCGGATCAGGCTTTCCGTAATGACCGTGTCCTGCTGATCGGGATTTCCACGCGACATCTCGATGACCGAGGTCGCGTCGGCGTCGCGCACCGTACCTTGCTGCACGAGTTCGGTGGCCTCCGTATCCTCCATCGAGATGTACCCCGCCGGCCCGACGAGGTTGGCCTGCTTGATGCGCAGCGCACGCATTTCGGGGGTGTCGTCCGTATAGCCGAAGAAGTGGAAAATCAGCTCGAAGCTGTCCGGCCCCTTCGCCAGCAATTGACGTGCAACCAGCGTGTTATGAATCTGCTGGATCACCAGTTGCGGGAAAATCGGCTGGATGTGATTGGTTGTGTCTTCTTCGAATTCGGAAACGAGCGCAAGAATCGAATCATCTTCGAGCGCGAAGCCCTCGTCGAACGAGCGGATGTTTTGCTGCTTGTACGCGCTCGACGTGTCGTCCTCTGTTTTCGTCACCGTAATGATGCTGTGCAGGCCATGATTCGCATCCGGGATCGAGCGCGCCTTCATGCCCACGCGGAAGATGTTGAAGGTGGTGTGAAAGAGATGCAGCATGCTCGCGTGGTACGGATCCTTCACGTTCTCCATGTAGAGCTTCCAGTTCGATCTGGAGAACTGGCGCGTGCAACCGAGATATTCGATGGGCTTGTGGAAGATGCGGTCGATCCACGGGCGCATTTCGTTGCCAAGGTATTCCGGCAACGGAGCCACTTCGTCGCTGAACGTGGCGAATACGAGGCCGCGATAGGTCTCGACACGCAGTTGCTTCAGACTGTGCGCCTTCGGATCGAAGTCCGCGGGCATCCCGGACATGCCTTTCTGCCCGCGGCGAAACGGAACACCAAGCAGATTGCCGCCGTTGTCAAAACTCCACTGGTGATAGACGCAGGTGTGCGACGTCGCGTTGCCGCGCGCCTTCCGACAAACCATCGCACCTCGATGCGCGCAGCGATTGACCCACGCAGCAACCACGCCGCCTTCCATGCGGGTAACGACAACCGGCGTATCGCCAACGAACGTGCTCTTGAAGTCGCCGATATTCGGAATCTCAGCATCGAGGGCCACAAAGTTCCATGTCCGGCCGCGGAAAATCCGTGCCTGCTCCCGTTCGAATACCGCTTGAGAGCTGAACACCTTGTACGGGACACGCGAGCCGTCAGTGTGCGGAAATCTGACGAAATCATCGTCCAGTTCGGCGGCTGGCCGCAGGAGTATCTCAGTCGTTTGCATCATGCTTCTCCATGTTTGGAATATCGCCATGGAGGTATGCTGACGCTGCCAAAAAGCATTCGCTATCCGTTTCCGGTGAGAACTGGATGCGCTATCCATTTTCGGCACGTTTCGTCGGGAAGGGTGAATCGTGTTTCGCCGTGGCCATTTTTAAGCCACACTTCCACAGTTGAATCATTGCAGCACTTACCTATCGGTTAGTCATGCTCACGTCTCCGTTTAGCGCGCCGGCCTTGCGCGAATTCAGACTCTTCGAATCCGCTGATCTCGATGAAACGCGTGAGCGCATCTCCCGTGTGATGCAGCCCCACCTTCTCGTGCCCTCTGGCGCAAAGGCTGGCCTCTCGCATATGGACTTTGTCAGGCTCGGCGGCGTCGGGATCGGCACCATTGCGTTCGGAACCGCGATGCGCGTTGATGTCGAAGCGGTTGACGGCTATCACCTGTTGATGTTTTGCGTCACCGGTCAGGCGAAAGTACGGACAAGAGGGCGAACTGTCTGCGTGGATCAGTCGAACGCGGTGCTATGTGCGGCGGGCGAGCCGTTCGACGCCGTTCTTTCGCCGGATTGCGAGCAGTTCATTCTGCGCATTGACACTGATCTGCCAGGCACTCAAGCGTGGTCCGCGCGCCTCGGCCTCGGCTCGCACATTCACGTCGACAGCCCGGCACTTGGAGGCTGGATGCAGCAACTCAATCTGATTGCCAATTCCTCGGCTCTGCTCGATCTGGCTCGAAAAAATGATGGCGTTGGCAGGCAAATGGGTCGACTACTGCTGGAGTTGCTGACGCCAGGTCACACAACCGCGGCGCCTGAGCCGAATCGTCGGACGGCGTCGCCAGGCTTCGTCAAGCGGGCCGAGGATTACATGCGCGAACATTGCGGAGAGGTCTTGAGACTGCCGGATATGGCAATGGCGCTAGGGTTGGCCGAGCGGACACTGCGTGATGGCTTCCAACAGTTCCGGGGCATCAGTCCCACGCAGTATCTACGACAAATACGTCTCGACAAGGCGCACAAGATTCTTCGTGAAGCGACAGCCGGCGTCTATGTCTCAGACGTCGCTCTGGATTGCGGCTTCATGCACTTAGGGCGATTTTCGATCGAGTACAGGAAACGATTCGGCGAATCACCGTCCGATACGCTCGCGCGGCGGATGTAACTCCAGGGATGATAAAGGTCGTGGCGGTCGCAAGGATCAGTGCCGCCCCAGGTTCCGACTGACTACTCGGCGCGAGGAAGGCTTTCTCCAGTCCTTGCGGCGGTCACCCGTGAGCTAATCCGGGTGACCGCTCGCGACCGCGAACGTGACTGGTGACGCAAACCGCGTCACTGTCTCAACGTCTATTCATGAATCCAGTTGAGCGCCCGCGACTTCACCGGCCGACAACTCACAAGGCTCAAAAATTGGCGTGAAGGTTCACAAACGCACTCAACGATTCGCCGACATACGCTCCGGCAGCATTTGCAGCAATGAAGTAGCGCCGATCCGTGAGATTGTGAATGTTGAGGTCGACGCCCCACCGGCGCGTTTCATAGCCAAGCGCGGCATTCGCAATCACATACGACGGAATGGAATTGACGTTCGTGATGTCGCTATAGGTCTTGCTGACATAGTTGACACCGGCGCCGACATGAAACCCCGGCAGGCCCGCGATGGAAAAGTCGTATGTGGTCCAGAGGTTCGCAATGTATGCAGGCGCGCCTTGCGGATGATTGCCCACCGACGCCACCCCTTGCGGATTGTCGGTGATCTTCGCGTCTTGCGCCGTGAAATTGGCGACGACGTGCCACTGCGAGGTAATGCTTGCGTCAAGAGACGCCTCGGCGCCCTTCGTCCTCTGACTGTCGAAGACGACGCTTTCCACATTGTTGATCGTGGTCAGCGCAGCCACGTTATCGCGCTCCACGTCGAACAACGCCGTATTCAGAACATACCGGTCGTCGAGAAACGAGAACTTGATGCCCGCCTCGTATTGCAAGGCAGATTCCGGAGCGCCGATTCCATTTTGCGTGTTTTCGGAGTTGAAGTTGGCGAGATGACTCTTCGACACGCCAAAGTACGGCGACATCCACGGCAGTGCCTTGTACAGCACGCCAATGTTCCAGCTCACCGGCGCATCGTTGCGTGAGTCGGTCACCCCGGCAACCAGCGGCTGCCCTTCTGTGTCGAAGCGGCCAGGCACCGTGATATTCGGCGTGAGCGACGTGTCCCACCAGTCCTTGCGCACGCCCGCGCGAACTTTCAGCTTGTCGGTCACGTCGATCTGATCGGTTGCATAAACGCTGTAGTAATTTGCAACCAGGTGATCGTTATCACACGAATGCTTCGCGTCGCAAAGAAACGCCAGCCCGGCGAGCGACGTCTCTGGTGGCACAGGAGCGAATGCGTTCGGTATGTTCGGCAGATCCGCCGTGGTACGCTCAGTATCGATCGTCTGATGCTGATATTCGAATCCCGTGAGCAGCGTGTGTTTGACGCTGCCGGTCCCAAACCGCCACACCGGCTCCAGCTGATAGTCGAAACTGTTATCCGAATCATCCTGCTGCCGTAGCTGCCGGCCGACCACTTCACTGCCGCTCACCTTCGTACTCGTGCTATCGCCATTGCCGAGCACATCGAGGCTTTGGTGCAAATACGAGAAGCGGTTATTGATGGTCAGAAAGTCATTGACCTTCCACTCGTCGGTGAGCGTCGGGCGGACGTAGTTGCCGCGTGCGAACGCAAAGGGCGTCGAATACTTCGAATCGATTGATACGTTCGTGATGGGTGAGCCATGAAAATAGATCAGACCATACGAGTCAGGCGTTTCGTGAATGTCGCGCGCATCGAGTGAGAAATTGATCTTGTGATTGTCGAGCTTCCATTCGAAGGCGGGTCTGATTTCCTCGTCACGGCTCGCCAGGTCGCGGAATCCATCGGAACGCGATACGGTTGCATCGACCCGATAGTTCAACCCAGATATTCCTGTTGGTCCCGTCACGTAGCCGCTACCGGAGATCGTGCCAAACGAGCCCGACTGTATATTGCCGCCGTAGTGGAAGTCGGAAGATGGCGTGTAGTGGACGATATTGATCGTGCCTCCCGGCGGGCCACTGCCGAACAGCGCCGACCCCGGGCCTTCCAGAATCTCGATGCGCTCGACGCCGTTCAACGAATGCGAGATGCCGCCCAAAAGGTCTCCGTCGGAGAATCCGTCGTTGTAGATCTGCGCGTTCAGGCCGCGAATCAGAAAATGGTCGTAATAGCCCTTCGTATCCTGACCACCGACATTCACACCGCTGGCGTTGCTGACGCCTTGCCGAAGCATCGTCGCGCCCTGCTCGGTCATCAGCGCGCGCGGGATCACCTGCACGCTTGCCGGCAAATCCTTGAGCGCGGTTCCTGTCTTGCTTACGGCGGCAACCTGGTCGGGGTCGTTCACGTTATCGTCCTGAACGACTTGCCCGGGTGTTGCCGCGCGAACCTGTACGGGCGGCAGTGTCGGCGCGTCGGCGACACCGTCCTGTTCGCCGCCCGATGGCAGTGAGTCCTGTGCCGCAGCAGAATGCGCCAGCGTCAGTGCAATAAGTGAACTGGTCAGTCCCACGCTCGCCCTTTTCCCAAACCTTCGGACATCCACTTTCTTCACGTTTCATTCTCCTGTCTCATTTGTCTGTTGCCGGTTCGCGACCCTGCTTGCGCCTCTACGTACCGGCTGCCAACGCAAGCGCGTCCGCATAGAAAGCCCTCTTCAGAATGCAAATCATTACGATTTATATTCATAAAAAATCTGATTTTTCTTCCGGTTATTCAAGGCTGAGACCCCCGTCGACGGAATCTGCCGTGGAAGTCCACTTCGTGCCGTTGCAACTCGTCGCCCGCTCTTGCCCGCGTCTGGCGGACAAAGCGAAAGGGAACCATGACGGCTCCCTGTGAACGGTATCGGTCGGATTTTTATTCCCGCTGGACGAACGCCAGCCATTACAGTCGGTTATAACGGCCCCGATGCTCGCCCTTACCTGGCGCCCTTGCCTCCGTCTGCCAGATTCCGCATTCGTAACCTCACGCCGGTCCATCTCGACGCACCCGCTTTCGGAAAGCTGACGATTTGCGTTACCGGGCCAGGACACTGTAGAATCGCCCCTCTCATTGGGGAGTAGCCGCCTCGACCGCAATGTTCGAGGGTGCCCGTCAACATACTTGGTGGTCGACAGACCGCCATGGCGTGCACAGCACTATGCCTGGCAAGACCGATGACTCGCATTCCGACCTGACCGGGTCGCCGGAATGCGCGTCATCGCGTACTTATTGCGCGGCCCGGCCCACAACCTATGCAATCGTTCCTCGTTTCGACCAGCGTGGTCGGCCTAGCCGAAATCGGCGACAAGACCCAACTGCTGTCCTTGGTGCTGGCTGCCAGATATCGCAAGCCCATTCCGATTATTCTCGGCGTCTTTGTCGCAACGCTCGTCAATCATGCGGCGTCCGGCGCGTTGGGGGCATGGCTTGCGAGCGTTCTGAGCCCCACGATCCTGAACTGGGCGGTCGTCGCATCATTTGCCGTCATGGCCGTCTGGATTCTGATTCCCGACAAGCTCGACGGTGCCGAGGCGGTGTCGACCAGGCATCCGATGGGTGTGTTCGGCACCACGGCTCTAACGTTCTTTCTGGCCGAAATGGGTGACAAGACGCAGATCGTAACGATCGCTCTGGCTGCGCGATTTCACGAGTTCTTCGGGGTGGTCGCCGGCACCACGCTCGGCATGATGCTGGCAAACGTGCCCGTCATCTACCTGGGGCACAAGTTCGCCGACCGTCTGCCAACCAAGGCGGTCCACATTCTGGCCGCCGTCATCTTCGTTGTCCTCGGTGGCTTTGCCCTCAGGACGGCGCTGTATCCGCACGAGCACCCGCTGTTCTAGGTCGAAGGGTTGCTTTTGTATGATCGAGGTCGTGCCGTCCGCGGTCGCCTGAGATGCCCTCGAAGATCACAGAGCCGGCCCCGACGTCTGTTGCCTGCGATGTTGGACGAGTTACTTCAGCACGGCTGATAAACACGCTCTGACGAACGCTAAAGAGTCAAAGTGCCCGCACTGCCTCGCGGGCACTGTTTTGATGAACACCTTTTGCAAAAACACGCGAAAGGATGTGTTGCCGAAGATTTCCGGCGTGCCGTTGTGCGTTCGAGAAAAAAGCAGCCCTACCGTTCCGGTTTTCACCTTTGTAAAGGAAATCGTGCTTGCATCGGGCGATGGGTATACAGTCAGTACATGGGTCGCACTCAGTGTCCCTTGTTCTGGAATCATCATGCGATCACAAATCAAAATTGCAGCACGTACGTCTGGAAACGTGAGCGAATATGCTCTGTCGCGTCAGGCACAAGCACTCTCCCTCGAACAGGCGGATCGTGCACGGGCGGAAAAACGACGCGTCAATGACGCCCGCATCGATTCAAACGCAAGCAAGTGGCGCTATTCAGCGCCGTCGGCAGAGCGTTGACGCCGAGGTCTCTGACCACATCCACTTGATTGACCGGCAAGCCTACTGGCATTGCGGCACGCGGCCGTTCCGGATTGCACACTGACTGCAAGGCCTGAAGAGTCAACGGCGGCACTTGCCACTGGCTCAGCGAACGCGTTTCTGTATCGTCCTGTCCGAATCGTGTCTTGCCGCTTTCACTCGTTGCTGCGGTCGCTGCAACGCAACTATTCCGGATGTCGATTCCGGCGGCACTTCGTGTACGAAAAAGATCGTACGCGCTGACGCGCAAAGAAGACCGTGCCCCGAACTACGAATGTGCCCCGTCGCCGACGCTACGGGACGGATGCCGACATCCCGTTGGTGAAGCCGTTTTCTTTTGGTAGGAGAGAATCATGAATGATGATCAGGTCAATACAGAGGAATTGGAAGAAAACAGAAGGCGAAGAGAAGCCGCGGAAAATGCGACGGATGATGGCATGCCAGTGGTTGTGGAAGAAAAGGAACGCGACACGGAGTCGGCTCAATCCGTAACGACCAAACGATGGATCAGGCACACGGGAAATGCCCGTAGGAACTGGATATTCACGGGCCTGCGGCGGAACTCGATCTTGATTCGCCACGTATGAATGCCGCGCAGCGTCGTTATCCATTCCCACGCGAGAAACAAGGCCTTCGCGGTACGGCACCGTACGGACATGCTCCCGCATGCCAGATAGAGTGGAAACGACAATTGCAATGCTGCAGTGATGCACCGCGAACCGCACATATGGCCGTTAAAGCGTCCATGTGATGATTTCTATTTGGATAGTGTCGATATGGGCGAAACGAAAATTTCGCTGTCGCATGTCCACATCCAGATGTTGATGGCCGACAGCGCATGCGTATAGAGGCTTGAGCACAGTCCGTGACGCGCTCGGCATGGCTATGCGCGGCAATGGCCAACGCCGAAAACGGTGAGTGATCTTCGAACACCAAGCGGTAATTCGTTGCCTGTGCGCTTCGGCCGCTTCGCCGGTGATCTCCGCACCCTCCTTTCCGAGGCTCCTGGTTGCCTTCGAGGACTAGTCGGTCGGCGTAGCCAAGTGAACCGTATACAAGGCTCTGCCGATAAATGGCGGAGGGACTGGCCGCCATATCGACTGGAGCGTCAGGTTTCCGGAGCTTCAATCTCGGCAAAAGGATCAATATGTCGCATCATCAGCTTGAAAAAGATCTCGCTCACCTCGAACACATACTCCCGCAACTCGTCACCAACAATGTTCTTGGACTTGTCTATTGGCGTCAGCGTATTACAGCGCTCGAAACAGCGCAGACATTGCTTCCCGGCAGTGCCAGGCGGGTGACTCGCCTGCGATTCATGTTTGACCAGATAGACAGTGGAATTAGCCGCCTGTAAAGGAGCGATGTAGGCAGTTGTTGATCAACAGGTACTGGCCGGCTTTCACGCCGCCATGATCGAATGGCCCTTGCCACGCCCGTCAACGCTGCCAGCGGAACGGCGCGCGAGCCCGGCACAGCCCCACGCAATCGCCTAAGCCGGGCGAGCGACTCGTCTTCCACCCTGAACGCCCGCTCATATAAAAGCGGGCCATGAAACGTTGATGCAACGCTTCGCGCGACACTTGTTCGCCAGCGCTGAAGTCAACTTTCGACGGGATGCCCCACGGGTCCCTTGACCACGCCGCCCTTTCCGGGCGCACCTTGAGCATCACACTGAGTGGACAAACGTAGGTAAGCTGCCGCCAGTCTTCGGAGTTCTTCCTCAGACGCGTCCTCGATGCCGATCAGATTGTTGTTTGCGGCTCGATGTGAGGAAAGCAGTTCATTCAGCTTGAGATGCAACGCGACGCTGTCTTTGTTCTGGCTCTGCTGGATCAGAAAGACCATCAGAAACGTAACGATGGTGGTCCCGGTGTTGATGACAAGTTGCCATCCGTCCGAGTAGTGAAAGATAGGCCCCGTAACCACCCAGGCAACGACTGTCAGCACCGCGAGACAGAACGCAGCGGGTGAGCCGGCCCATCGCGTGACGAGGCTTGCAAACCGGTCGAATAGACGCGTTAGCGGGTCACGGCCGGCGTAGGCAGGACTCGATGTGTCTGGAACGGTGTCGAGTTCGTCAGTTGGCGAAGGGGCGACAGGTTGGGTGGTCATGACCGGCTCCAGAAGGTTGCGCGTCTCCTTTTCTGCAAACTTCATGCCGCGGCCGGTTGAAATCGTTCTGCAAGGATAGAGCCGCCGCTGACGTCGATTGATCGCTCACAGCGGCGTCCGCGTGGATTGCGCTATGGCAACTGATACCGGCTTTGTACTTCTTGCCTGGCGAGAGCGACTTCCAGATCCAGCAAGCAAACCGCGTTCGGCACTGGTAGGCGACCGTAGCATCCACGTCATCACACTTCCCCTGCTTTCATCGAACAAGCGTCATGGTCCGTTCTCGTTATATTCGGCGCGCACTCCGCCGGGCAGCCACGGCTCTTTATGGCAGCACCAAAGCTCGTAGCTCGGCTCATACAGGCCGACGCGGTCGAAGCCTCCCAGCGGGAGATCCAGTTCGTCGCTGCCGAGGTATTCCATGAACGCGATCGAACCACGTGTCGGGCAAAAATGTCTTCGCGCCTCAGGCGAACTCTGCCACGCCTGCGTAGCGCCGGAAATCTCCACACCGCCACGCTCGAACATGGCATAACCGCCGAACACGTTGCCATGTATTCGCCGACACGTCATGCAGTGACATATCGACACTCGCCGGGGTCGTGCGGTGACGCGGAATCGCACCGCACCGCAAGCACATCCGCCGGTTTCTTCGACTGATTCACTCGTCGCCATCACCACGCCCTCCTTCGCGGACTCCGAGGACCGCGCACCAGCCTTTACTTGTCGCTCTTCTTCGAAATCTTCGCGCCCGACTTGCGCCCCCGGCTCGACGCAATCGCTGCAGCCTGTTTGTGCGGCTTACCCTGTTTCGTCTCGGCCGTGCTACTGTGCGACACAGTGCCCTTCGACGTTCCTTTCTTCTGCGGTGCTGATCGTGTCCTATCAAGAGCATTGAAGAGGCAACCGCTCAACGAAGCGGCTGCCGGGTAAAACGACGGCAGCATACAGCGTGCCTTACTCGCAGCAGGCTGCTCTAGCGTTATATGTTTTCGCGTATTTGCTAGGCGTTCGCGATCCACTATCGCTTTGCTACCCTTAAAGCGCCGCCGTCTTATCGCCCACCGATCTGCTCCCCACCGCATCGAGCTTGCTCTGCAGTTCGGCCTTGCGTTTCGCCATCTTCTCGCCCAGCGTGCGCAGATTACAATTCGACTTGCGCAGTTCCGGAAAGAGTTCCTCCTCCTCTTCCTCGACGTGATGCCCCACCATCTCGCTCATCACCTTGAAGGTCGCGTCGAAGCCTTTATCGCCCGCTTTCATCGTTTCAAACTTCGCGATCAGCGTCTTGACGAGGAAGTGCTCGACGTACGCTTCTTCGACGTCGACCTTGTCGCTGTCAGGCAGAGCTTCCTGCGCCGCCGGATAAAGCAGTTCCTCTTCGAGCATCGCATGAATGGATAGCTCTTCGCAGGCGCGCTGCGCGAGCGCCGACTTCGCTTCAAGATCATCGTCCGCGGCTTTCTCGAACGCCGTGAATAATTTTTCGACCGCGCGATGTTCCGCCTCGAGAAAGGCTAAGGCATCGTGCGCGCCGGATACAGTCGCCTTGTTGTCCTGCTTTGTCGCTTCCATGCTGCTCTCCTCGGTGATCGGGTTTAACGGTTGAACGCTTAATCGCGCAAGCGTCATGCCCAGTCACGGTGAGTTCTGCCGAAGTGATCGGCCGGACGTGTTCGCGTCAGCCCGACTGCGCGAATGTACAACTGGTGTGTTCAATTCGCCGTCGGTCGGGGAAGCGATTTTTGCCGGTAGTTGCCGTCTCGCGCGCGCGATCTGCCGATTTACGTTCGGCAGGATCGATTCCGCGCTCGATTTGCACCGGCGCGCCGATCGCGGTCCGATAGGTATGCCCGTTGCGATCTTCGTTCGGCATGAACTGGACAACCCCTATTCGACCGAGCCTGACATGAAAAATCCGTGGATGAAAAAGAATCCCTTCCTAAGCATGTGGTTGAGCGGCGCAAATGCAGTGGCGGGTTCAGCGCGCGGTCACGCGACGGCGGCGGCGAAGCGCGGGACCACCGCTTTCTGGACCGCTGCGCTCGCGCCGCCGAAACCCAAAAAGAAAAGACGAACGCGTCGCTGACTCTGATCGCGTGCGGCGTGTCGAGCTCGATGGAGCGTGCGATTCATCAGACCATGCCCACCCGCTTCCGAGCGACGCGCGTGAACCACTTCATCAAAAGACGCAGCGGCGCGCCAGCAGCTTCTTCTGCCCGGCGCATGTGCAATCGAATCACGGAATCAGCCAAAGCGCCGCTGCATAGATCACGAGCGATACTACAAAAGTGATCGCCGTGTAGCCCATAACGCGCTGGATACGAATGCCAGCGATCGCAACAACGGGCACCGCCCAGAAAGGTTGCAGCATGTTCGAGACGTTCTCGGCCATGGCGACGCCCATCGCCGTGCGTGGAACCGAAGCATGCAGGCTCAATGCGGCCGGCAGAACGAAAGGCCCCTGAACGGCCCAGTGTCCGCCGGCGCTGGGAATGAGCAGCGTGATGATCAGCGAGCTGAAGTAGCTCAGGACGGGAAGCGTCACCGGCGTGGCGATGGCCACAAACGTCTTGGCGATCGTCGACGCCAATCCGGTCCCCGTCATGATGCCCATGATGCCGCCGTACATCGGATATTGGAGCAACATCGAGCCGGTCTGCCGCGCGGCGCGGCGAATTGCATCGGCATAGGCGATCGGTGTGCGCTGCAGCGCCAGCCCTGCCAGCAGGAAGATCAGGATCGTCGTGTTGATGTCCAACTCGAAGCCTTTGCTGGACCACGTCAGCGCGAGATAGCCCACGCCCAGCGCCAGCAGGAGCAGCGTACCGAGCATGGACCGCTCGGCGCGGGCAGCGAACGATGATGTCTTCGCGTCCCTCGCATGCGGATCGGCCTCTGTCTGTGCTTCAGGCGCCGGCTGCGTTTCATTGAAAGCGACCACATTCTCCTGCTTCGGGTGCATCCAGATGAAGATCGCCGTCATGACGACAACGACGAGGACGGTCGGGATGAAGACGAAAGGCGCAAACACGGTCTCACTCAACGGAATCACTTGTCCGGTGGCTTTTTCGACCAGGTTCAATGCATTGCCGTGCGATGCCTGTGACAACGCGATCGAACTGGACAAGCCGCTATTGCAGACCGACCACGCGGAGTAGCTACCCGCGACGAGCCATGCGAAATCTACCTTTACGCGCCTCGCGATTTCGCGCGACAGGAGCGCGCCGACAACCAGGCCGAGCCCCCAGTTGAGCCACGCGGCCACCGCGACGATCGGAAAGACCAACAGCGCGGCGCGCGTCGGCGTGCGCACGCCCGCAGCCATCGCCCGCAGTCCGCGCTGGACGAGCGGTGCGTCGGCGATTGCATAGCCGGTCGCGAGAATCAGGATCATCTGCAGCGCGAAGCCGAGAATGTTGAACGTGCCGCCGTACCACGCGCTCAGGATGACGGCGAGCGACGCATGCGGTGCGAAGGCCATGGCCAGCAGGACCACCACGAGGGTCAAGCCAATTGCAAGGACGAATGGGTCCGGCATGACCTGTTCGAACACGTAGACGAGACCCGCGACGACGTTCCGGCGGCGCGCGCTGCGAGTTGTGCTGGCTGAGTGAATGTCTTTCTCGTTCATGATTGTCCAAAGCGTTATTGACATTACATCGCTTACAGCACCGGCAATCGATGACGGGCCGCTCGCAGATGCGTTCGCTACTTTGTACGCTCGCGAAGCGTCCTGGACAAGGCTTACTGTTCGCCTGAAAGGTGGTCGATGGAGGGTAAGTTGAATCAATGCGGGGCGCCGCAATTGCGCTGCCCCGGCAAGTGCGCGTTAGAGGCGCTCAAACGTTAGAGGATCGCCTTGGCCATGGAAATACTTGCTGAGCGCTTGCGCAAAAAGCTCTTTGTCGATCGCCGCGCGCTCGAATAGCGTCATCGACGAGTGAAACTTCAGGTAATCCGGATACCCGAAAATTTCCTCGATTGAACGGCCATCGACAACGTTGACCAGTTGCGTCGATTGCCTCAGCCGTTCGCCCAGAATCGGGTGGCGCAGATAAGCATCGGCCTCGGCCAACGACGAAATCGCGAACCGCTGCGCCATCGCACTCGTTCCAAGCCCCTGGATCTGCGGAAACACGAACCACATCCAATGGCTGCGCTTACGCCCGTTGCGCAGTTCGTCACAGACCTGCGCGTACAGCGGATCCTGAGCGTCGACAAAGCGCTGAAGGTTGAAAGGATCGTCCAATTCGCTCTCCGTTCACACTGAATTGAATTCGCGCCAGCACGCGCTCACGCCGTTTTTTATAGCGCTTTCAAGGCGGGCAGCAACCGGTCGAATTCGCGCTTCACTACGCCGTAACATTCGCACACACGCTTTTCTAGCCCCGGCCGATCCAATACCTCGATGTGTCCATGGCTGTACCGAATCAAACCTGCATCCTGCAGTTTCAGTGCGGCCTCGGTTACGCCGGAGCGGCGCACGCCCAGCATATTGGCGATCAGCTCCTGCGTCATCTTCAGTTCGTTCGACGAGAGGCGGTCGATGCTGAGCAGCAGCCACCTGCACAACTGCTGGTCGATCGAATGGTGACGATTACATACGGCGGTCTGCGCCATCTGCGTGATCAACGCCTGGGTATAGCGCAGCAAAAGGCGCTGGACAGGCCCTGCACGATGAAACTCCTCTTTCAGGATTTGAGCGTCCAGGCGATATGCCTGCCCTGCGCTTTGTACGACCGCGCGGCTCGGCGTGGTCTCGCCACCCATGAAAAGCGCGATGCCGATGAGCCCTTCGTTGCCGACGATCGCGATTTCGGCGGACGCCCCGTCCTCCATCACATACAGCAGCGACACAATGCAGGTGGTTGGGAAATAAACGTAACTGAGGCGATCGCCGGATTCATAGACGACGTTGCCAAGCGGCATCTCCACGAGCGACAGATGCGGCGCCAGACGCTCCCACTCCAGGTCAGGCAACACGGCCATCAGATGATTTTCGTTTTGACGGTGATCTTGAGACATTTCACACTCTCCGCAGCTCGCCCGGAACCGCGCCGCTTTCGCCGACGATTTCCTGACGGGTGAATATGGATAGAAGGAGGAATGCTCCAACACCTTTGCGGCTTGTGCCGCAGCGCGTCACGATGCGGTAATCTTCGCGTTACTCGAGATCTGGCTAATACGCAAAAAAGATTATAAGTCGCGTCGAAGTTACGCGCCGATCCGTGTCCTGGCATGAATTCGCGGTGCGAGACGCCGTGCATGCGGATTGCACGACCTTCGAAACGATTGCCATGCTCGGCCTTCTCGACCTAACGCTCGGCTGAACGGCAATCGTTGGTTCCACTTGTACGTTGCCAAAAAAGGCGCTGCCGGACGCGTATTGAGCCGGAATTCAGCGAAATGAAGGTTTAGCCCACGTCTGATGATTGCCGCAAGCCTTGGCGGATCAGTGCCCGCCGACATCCAAAGAATCTCGCGAGACCGGCGCGGATTGTGCGTTTGAACATGGACGGGCGTCTGTACGTTGTCGTACCGCTTTCTCCCGCGCGTGCGCGTAGCGTGTCTACTATCGTCGCCCAGCGATGACCGAGGAGTCGCTAGTCCGTTGTATTCAAAGGCATATAAGGCAGGAGCAGGTCATGAGGCAAAACATCCAGAAGTTGTATCAGGCCCGTATTCATACATTCACCCCCGAATGCATGGAACTGCAGGACGGCACCTTCAATTTTCATCTTCGGCATGCTGTGGAAGGTTGCCTTCCTTCCGCCGACAAGCACTATGACGTCGGCGTCTTTGCAACCAGCGAGGAAGGCTATGCGGCTGCACTCGCATATGGCGACAGATACATTGCGGAACACAAGTTCGGGATGTAGCAGTGCCGACAGTTATCGACGAACCTCAAGCTTAACCCGGCAGCGACGGCGACCAGCGTGGCTGTCGTTCAATCAGACAGGCGGCACCATGGCAGACAGAATCATTTCAAGCAGGACACACGACGCCTACATGACGGTCAAGGATCATGTCGCCGATGGCTGGGTGGCGAGTGTGTGTATCGTTCGGAAAGGCGCGGCAAAGGGCAAGGAACTGATCAAACTCGACACTTTCTTCGAACGTGAAGATGTCGCATGGGAATCGGTCGAGACGCTCGCGCGTGCCGAACTCAATAATCTGAAATAGCACGGGCCGCACTTCCAAAGCTCGTTGCACACGGCGCGGCAGCTTGCATACCTCTCACCTTTTCAAGGACGACTCGCATGGCTCCCTATGACGTCGGAATCGCGGTCTTCGACGACCACCGTAACGCCGGGTCCACCGCACCCGATACTGCCTGAGAGTCCCATACCGACTCGCCCGCCACGAGGAGCGCCCCGCTCATGGACACGCTCACCCACGATCCGGTCAAACAGCCGACTCGTCCAAAGCTGCTACAGGTGATGGGCCCGGGCCTCATCACCGGCGCATCGGACGACGATCCGAGCGGTATCGCAACGTATTCCCAGGTCGGTGCGCAATTCGGCTATGGCCTCGCCTGGACACTCCTGTTCAGCTATCCGTTGATGGCCGCGATCCAGGAGATCAGCGCGCGCATCGGGTGCATCACCGGAAGCGGCATCGCCGGCAATCTGCGCGAGCACTATCCGCGCTGGTTGTCGACCAGCCTGGTCGGATTGCTGCTCGTCGCGAACACCATCAACCTGGGTGCGGACCTGGGCGCGATGGGCGCTGCGCTCAAGCTGCTGATCTCCGGTCCTGTCCTGCTCTACGTTTGCGGTTTCGGGCTGCTGTCGGTCGTGCTGGAAGTATTCACGCGCTATGCACGCTATGTGTCGGTTCTGAAATGGCTGTGCCTGTCGTTGTTCAGCTACGTGATCTGCGCCTTTGTCGTTAAAGTGCCGTGGGATCAGGTCGGCTGGGCCGTACTATTGCCGTCGCTATCCATCAAACCGGATTATCTCGTCGCCATCGTCGCTGTCATGGGTACGACGATCAGCCCCTATCTGTTTTTCTGGCAGGCAGAGCAGGAAGTCGAAGACGAAAAGGAGCGACCCGGCGCGCATCCGTTGACCCACGCACCGTGGGAAGCGCCTGCCGAGTTCGCGCGGATCCGCGTCGACACGTACCTCGGCATGGCGCTTTCGAATGTGATCGCGTTCTTCATCGTCGTGACGACGGCGACGACCTTGCACGCGCACGGACTCTTCGATATTCAGACTTCGGCGCAGGCGGCTGAGGCGCTGCGTGGCATAGCAGGTCCATTCACGTTCTTTGTGTTCGCCGCCGGCATCATCGGCACCGGTTTGTTGACGCTGCCTGTGCTGGCCGGCTCGGGTGCCTATGCGGTGGGAGAATTGTTCGCGTGGCGGGTGGGCCTCGCGCGGCTGCCCTCGCAGGCGAAGGCGTTCTACGGCGTGATTGCCGCCGCGACGGCAGTCGGCGCCGGTCTGAACTTCACGTCGATCGATCCGGTCAAAGCGCTCTATTGGAGCGCCGTCCTCAACGGTGTTGTCGCGGTGCCCGTGATGATCGTCATGATGCATCTCTCGATGCGTACCCGCATCATGTCCGGCTTCACGCTTCCGCCAGCTCTACGCATCCTCGGCTGGGTGGCGACAGGCGTGATGGCGGCTACGGTCGTGGCGATGGGGCTCGCCTGGTTCACATGAGGGAGCCGTTCTATCGCCTCGTATACTGCGCTCGCAAGGCTTCGATTTCATCCAGCAGATCGAGTGCGAGCGCGATACCCGCAGCGTTGATCTCGAGATCCCGCGCAAGATGACGGGCCTTGCGGGCACGTCGCAACGAGGCGCCGTCGAAGTGCGGGCCGTCGTCCTCGCTGACGCGTTTCGGCTCGATCGCGCCTTGCTCGATCCAATCGAATATCTCATTCTCAGAAGCGCCGGACACCCGGCACAATTCGTGTAGCGTGAACTCGATCTCTTCCTCGACGATCAGGCATTCGAGCCAGGCCGTGCGCGATTCGTTCATGATGGATCACCTGAGAAATGCGCGCGCGGGTCGAATTCGCAGGCCTGTCGTAGTGCCTCGTAAGCCGCGCGTGCCGGCTCACTGTCAGCCGACGGCAGGACGATGTTCAATTGCGCATAGAGATCACCCGATGTACCGGCCGGACCGCTCGCGGGGATTCCCTTGCCTTTCAGGCGCAAGCGTTGGCCGCCGCCAGAATCTTTGGGCACGGTTATTTCGACGGCTCCGTCAGGCGTCGGCACGGTAACGCGTGCGCCCAGTGCCGCTTCCCAGGGCGCAACCGGCACGATGATCGTCACATCGCGGCCGTCGACACGGAAATGTGCATGCTGGCGCAACGTGATTTCCAGGTACAGGTCTCCGGCACGCCCCTCTCCGAAACCGGCGCCCCCTTGGCCGGCCAGCCGCAGATGCTGCCCACCGTGCACGCCCTTCGGAATGGAGACATCGAGCGTGCGCGATTTCAGCACGACATGTCCGCTTGCTTCGAGCACCGGCGTCTCCAGCGAAATCGTGCGCTGCGCTCCACGATAGGTATCCTCCAGATCGATCACCACTTTGGCGTGGTGATCCTGACCCGGAACCGAGAAACCGACACCGGCATAAGCATCTTCCAACTCCTGGTCCGTCGCGCGTGCGTGACCGGCGCCGGCAGTATGTCGCGCCTGCCTGGTCGACCTACGATCACCACCGGCATCCTGGCCACGAAAAAGCGCGTCGAAAAATTCACTGAAGCGTGCATCCTCCGCACCGCTGTTGTCCGCGCCGCTGAATTCGAACCCTTCGTCCCACCGCGGCGGCGGCTCGAAGTCCTGACCGTTGCGCCACTGGTCCCCCAGCCGGTCGTAGGCCGCGCGCTTCTCCGTATCTTTGAGCACGCCATACGCCTCGCCTACCTCCTTGAAGCGCGGCTCCGCATCGTCGAGTTTGCTCAAGTCCGGATGATACTTGCGGGCGAGCTTGCGATACGTACGCTTGATGTCGTCCTGCGTCGCACTGCGCGGCAATCCCAGCACTTCGTAGTAGTCTTTGTATTTCATACCGAAGACCTTTGAGAAAATCCGCGCGCGCTGACTTCAGCGGTACCACAGCGGGACGAAGGAGCCGATGAAATGGCACCGTCGAGGCAATGCGAACCCTTCCATTTCACGGTGCGCGCAGGACCGACCGAAGTCGGTACGCTGCCGTACCGCATCGCGACAATTCAGGTGATCTGTTCATTGCATTACACCGCTATTGAGCGCAAGGTGGGCTATTCACTGTGCTGTTTACGGTCGACTGGCACGCCGTCGATATCCGAGTCGAGCCCAGCGAAATACACCGTTCGTCAAGGAGCCCACCACAATGATTATCCCTACCGCGACATACGACGGACACGAACGAATTCTTCGAGGCCGACATGTATAAACGCATTCTGGTAGCGATCGACGGTAGCGAGACGTCTGAACACGCGTTCGACAGCGCGCTGCAACTCGCACGCGCCAATGACGCGCAGTTGCAGCCACTCTATGTGGTCGACAACCCATTGATGGCATACGACGCCTCCGGCTATGACCCGACAATCCTGCGCGATGCCTTTGTTAAAGAGGGCGAGCAACTGCTGGCCGACGCACTGGCGCGAATGAAGCACGAGAACGTAGCCGGCACACCGCGGATCGTCGACGTCGCGCCGATCGGCGAGGACATTTCGGAACGGATCCGCATTTCCGCCAACGAATTCAATGCGGACCTGCTGGTGCTCGGCACGCATGGGCGACGAGGTTTCAAGCGACTGTTCCTGGGCAGCGTGGCCGAACGCGTCGTGCGCAGTGCAAGCCTGCCCGTGTTGCTGGTCCCGAGCCGGCAAACGCAAACCACGGTCGCGCAGACCGCCGGTCCCGCACACACCGACGTCGCTGCGGCAATGTATGAACTGCCGCGCTAATGGCGGCCGATGCATCGCGGCGCGCTAGGCGGCGATGATCACCTTGAGCGCGCGGGTTTCGGCCGCGTGCGCAAAGGTTTCATACGCATCGAGGATCTGCTCGAATGTGAAGCGATGGGTGATCAGAAGTTTGGGATCGAGCCTGCGGGAGCGCAACGTCTCCAGCAGCATCGGCGTGCTCACGGTATCGACCAGCCGCGTGGTGATGGTGATATTCCGGTCCCATAGGTGCTCCATGTGAAGGTCCACCTTCACGCCATGCACCCCGACGTTCGCAATCGTGCCGCCCGGCGCGATGATCTCCTCGCACAATTCGAAGGTGGCGGGTATGCCCACCGCTTCGATGGCAGTATCGACGCCACGCCCGGACGTGAGCTTCATGATCGCATTCACTGCGTTGCCGTCCGCGCTGTTGATCACTACGGTTGCACCGAAACGCTTCGCGGTCTCCAGCCGGTTGTCGTCCAGATCGACCATGATGATCTCGGCAGGCGAATAGAAGCGCGCCGTGAGCAACGCCGCGAGTCCGATCGGCCCGCTACCGACGATGGCTACCGTACTGCCCGGTTCAACCTTGCCATTGAGCACGCCGCATTCGAATCCCGTCGGCAGGATATCGCTCAGCATCACGAGCGCTTCTTCGTCGGCGTTGTCGGGAATGCGGTAAAGACTGGTATCCGCATGCGGGATCCGGACGAATTCGGCCTGCGTGCCGTCGATCTTGTTGCCGAGAATCCAGCCGCCGCTCACGCAATGGGAGTACATCTGTTTGCGGCAATACTCGCATTTGCCGCAAGCACTAATGCATGAGATGAGAACGCGCTCACCCGGCTTGAACGTGGTCACGCCCGGCCCCACCTCGTCGATGACGCCCGTACCTTCATGCCCGAGCACCCGGCCCGGCTGGCAGGTCGCGACGTCACCCTTGAGAATGTGCAGGTCTGTTCCGCAGATCGTCGTCTTGCTGATCCTGACGATGGCGTCGGTGGCCGCGTCGATGACCGGTTTGGGACGGTCTTCAACCGCTTTCTTGCCTGGGCCGAGATAGACCAGTGCCTTCATTTTCGGTAACTCCGGTTGCATGCGCGAGGTGCTGACTCTCGCCTCTTGCGGATTCAGCATCGGTTCGAGCGGTCAGAGCGCGACGGCGTGCCGGCTGAAGACTCGTGGCTCGCCAATCGGCATGACTATCCGGCCGTGCACCTCGTTGATCACATCGGCTGCGGACAGATAGAACGCGAGCGCCGCCGTGACAAGTCCCATGTAACCACCGGCCATTCGCAAGAGAGCCGAACCCGTCCACTCGCCACCCGCCAGCAAGCCGAACGTGATCCACAGCGCCAGAAAGATAGCCTGCAGCGCGCGGGGCGAACGAAACGTGGCCAGCCACATATAAAACGTAAACACGCCCCACAGAAACAGATACCAGCCAACGAAAGCGGCCGGCACTTTATCGTGCAGAAACAGCACGAAGAGCGCGAATGACCACCAGAAAGCCCCGTAGCTTAGAAAGGCCGTCGCGCCGAAGGTGTTGCCGCGCGGCAACTCCATCACGCCGGCAATCGCCTGCGCCGTCCCGCCGTAGGCAAGCGCGCAGGCGAGCACGAGACCCATCGACTCGCCCGAGAACCAGCCGGCGTTGATCATGCTCAGCAGCCACGTCGTCAATGCAAAGCCGGCGAGACCCAGTGGCGCGGGGTTCGCGAGTGGTGTTTGGTTCGGTGCGCTGGCCATGGCCTGCTCCTGAAGATAAAATTCAATCCGGCGATCCCGCGGCCTGCGCGACGAATCACCCGAGTTGATCGAGAATCGCCGGATTTTCCAGTGTAGATATGTCCTGGGTGATTTCTTCGCCGGCCGCAAGCGAACGCAGCAAACGGCGCATGATCTTCCCTGAACGGGTTTTCGGCAGATTCTCGCCGAAGCGGATTTCCTTGGGCTTTGCAATCGGCCCGATCTCCTTGCCGACCCAGTTGCGCAACTCATTCGCGATTCTGATCGCCACGTCACCGGTTGGCCGCTCGCCCTTCAACACCACGAACGCGACGACGACTTCGCCGGTAGTCTCGTCAGCGCGCCCGACAACAGCGGCCTCCGCAACCAGCGGATTGGCGACCAATGCCGATTCGATCTCCATGGTGCCGAGCCGGTGGCCCGATACGTTGAGCACGTCGTCGATCCGACCGGTAATCGTGAAGTAGCCCGTGTCTTCGTCACGGACCGCCCCGTCACCCGCGAGATACAGCTTGCCGCCGAGTTCTTCGGGAAAGTAGCTCTTCGTGTAGCGGTCCGGATCGCCCCATACGTTGCGCAGCATCGAAGGCCATGGACGTTTGACGACAAGGATGCCGCCCTGCCCGTTCGGCACATCGCGCCCGGTCTCATCGACCACCGCGGCCATGATGCCCGGCAACGGCAGCGTGCATGAGCCCGGCACGAGCGGCGTGGCGCCCGGCATCGGCGCGATCATGTGACCACCCGTTTCGGTTTGCCACCAGGTGTCGATAACGGGGCAATGGCCGTGACCGACGTGCTCATAGAACCATGTCCACGCAGCCGGGTTGATCGGCTCGCCGACCGTGCCGAGCAGACGCAGCGTCGACAGGTCGAAGCGGTCCGGATGAACCTTCGGATCGGAATCGGCCAGCTTGATCAGCGAGCGGATGGCGGTCGGTGCGGTGTAAAACACGGTCACCCGGTGTTTCGCGATCATCTCCCAGAAGCGGCCGGCGTTCGGCCACGTCGGCACGCCCTCGAACACGACCTGGGTTGCGCCGATTGCCATCGGACCATACGCAATATAGCTATGACCGGTGATCCAGCCAATGTCGGCGGTGCACCAGAACACGTCGCTACGCTTTGCGTCGAAAGTCCACTTCATGGTCTGCGCGGCCCACATCAGGAAGCCACCCGTAGAGTGCTGCACGCCCTTCGGCACGCCGGTCGAACCGGAGGTATAAAGGATGAAGAGCGGATGCTCCGCGCCCACCCATTCCGGCTCGCAAACGTCTGCCTCGGCTTGCGTGAGATCATGCATCCACAGGTCGCGCCCTTCGTGCCACGCGACCTTGCCGCCCGTGCGCCGATAGACGATCACGCTCTTCACCGCGTCGCAGCCGCCCATCGCGAGGGCTTCATCTGCAATGTTCTTCAGAGGCAACGCCTTGCCGCCGCGCATCTGCTCATCGCAAGTGACGAGCGCAATCGCCCCCACATTGACAATCCGTTCATTGAGCGACTTCGACGAAAAGCCGCCGAACACGACTGAATGCGTCGCGCCGATCCGGGCGCAGGCCTGCATGGCCACGATGCCTTCGATCGACATCGGCATATAGATCACCACGCGGTCGCCTTTTTTCACACCGCGGGTTCGCAGCGCGTTGGCAAAGCGGCTCACCCGTTCGAGCAACGCGCGATAGGTGACATGCGTGACAGTACCGTCGTCGGCTTCAAAAATCACGGCGACATGGTCCCCGTTACCCGCTTCGACATGGCGGTCGAGGCAGTTGTACGAGGCATTCAGGGTCCCGTCTTTAAACCATTCATAGAACGGCGCGCGGGATTCATCAAGAATCGAGGAAAACGGCGTTTTCCATTGCAGCGTTTCGCGTGCGAGACGGGCCCAGAATCCGGTGTAATCGCGCTCCGCCTCGGCAACCAGCGCGCGATAGGCATCCATGCCGGATATCTCGGCGTAAGCCGCGACACTGGGGTGTGGGAGGAATGCCTGTGGCTCCTCCAGAGTCGAATCGGTAGTTGACATCATGTGTTCCTCGCACGCTTTTGCGCGTGCTTGAAAAATGCTTTCCGGCAAGCCGTCGCGCCGCCGTGGCGCAATGACCGGGCATGGCAATAGAAATCGGTGAGGGAGATCGTGACACGAGAGATTGCTTCGTTTCCGGTGGCTGCGCGACGCCAGGACCTTGCAATGACGGTGCACGCGCAGTGACCAGAAGTCGGTACGGTGGCGTACCAGTCTGGGAAATCCGCTTCGCTACGGAGATCGCCGGCCAGGCCGCGATCGATCTAAACCCAGGTATCAACCGTAAAGACGAAGACGTAGCGAAAATTGCCTCAGGGCGTCGATGCGACTTTGTTCCGCACGATGGCACCAGTCCTGCAACTGGCAGAGTAGCTGTTCACGAGAGAGATTCGAGCGCGTCCAGATTGCCGACAGATCCTCGCGCAATTCGACGTAGACACGAAGCGTCGGGGCGTGGTCGTATAGCCCTTTGGGCACCGGTTGACACGCCTTGGCTTGCCCTGCCTGCCCGTCGTCGCGAAACCAGTGTCTGACGCCACGCATAAGCAGGGCTTTCTCGCGGCGGCTCGTGTATTTCACATGCACCAGTTCCTGCCGGAAGGCACGCTCAGCCGTTCGGGCATAGCTTGCCATCACCTCGAAACGGTTTCGAAGGACAGCTTGCAGCGTGTCGTCGTCGATCTCCGCTTTACCTTTGACCAGATGCGGCCGCAGCGCCACTTTCCTGACCGTGGCCAGCCCAAGCGCGGAAAGGACGCAAATGTACATCCAACCGATGTCGAACTCGTACCATCGGTTCGACAACTTTGCGGATGTCGCATAGGCGTGGTGATTGTTGTGCAGTTCTTCGCCGCCGATCAGCACGCCGATGGGAATCACGTTCGTGCTCGCATCAGGAGTGCCGAAGTTGCGGTAACCCCAGAAATGCCCCAGACCGTTGACCACGCCGCCAGCCCAGAAAGGAATCCAAATCATCTGAATGGCCCACACCGACACACCAACGATTCCAAACAACGCGACATCGATTACGATCAGCAGGCTGATGCCGAGGTTCGGATACTTCGCATAGACGTTCCGCTCAATCCAGTCGACCGGCGTGCTGTGGCCGAACCTGCGCAGTGTTTCCTCGTTATTCACTTCAGTGCGATAGAGTTCGGCACCTCCGAGCAGTACTTTCCAGATGCCCTTGATTTGTGGGCTGTGAGGATCTTCTTGTGTCTCGCACTTCGCGTGGTGCTTGCGGTGCACCGCAGCCCACTTGCCTGTCACCATGCCGGTCGTCATCCACAGCCAGAACCGGAAAAA
The DNA here is from genome assembly GCF_046026985.1 of Paraburkholderia sp. RL18-101-BIB-B. Taxonomy (NCBI): domain Bacteria; kingdom Pseudomonadati; phylum Pseudomonadota; class Betaproteobacteria; order Burkholderiales; family Burkholderiaceae; genus Paraburkholderia; species Paraburkholderia sp. RL18-101-BIB-B. Next base: position 82,082 of record NZ_JARESV010000020.1, on the reverse strand, counting down.
ATGGCTGACGAGAGGATGTAGGTCGAGTGCGCGGTGAGCCTGGCACCGGTGCAGGTAGACCGTCACACTGACAATCGTGACGTGCGTCGATATCAGCGTAGCCAGCAGGATCTGCCACCCGGAAAGGGCAAGCAGGCCGTCCGAGAGGAATGCGAGCGAAGTACTGAACAAGTTGGCCTTCTTTCTACAGCAACGTAGCGCCGATCCGAACGTTTCGCTGCCGATCAGTCGTATCGCGCAGCGTGCAAGACCTTCAGCATGCCGGAATTCGTAGGAGGCGTCGGTACGGTGCCGCACCGGTTGACAACACTTCGTGACAGGTGCGCGCTTAAGTGGGGACAGCGTGGCGGTAGAAGTGGAGGTTCTTCGCCGAAGGTTGCCGCGCACCCGGAGCGAAATGTCCGGGATCGCAGCACCCGGCCAGATGAGAGCTTTGCGCGAACTAGGGTGACATTGTCCCTAAGCGGACATTGAACGCGCTCATCCGCCGCGTCCACGCGTTGTGGCCGCGTTCACTGGCCATAGACGTCAAAGTCGAAATATTTTTTCGCGATCCTGTCGTATGTGCCGTCCGCGCGTGTGTCGGCGATCGCTTTGTCGATCTTCGCCTTCAGGTTGGTGTCTTCCTTGCGCAAACCGATAGCAGTGCCGCTTCCGAGCGTCTTCGCATCGTAAAGCGCATTCCCGGCAAACGCAAAATCCTTGCCTCGCGCCGTGCGCAGGAAACCGACGTCAGCCTGCACGGCGTTCTGCAGCGATGCGTCGATGCGGTCAGCGATCAGGTCGGAGTAAACCAGATCCTGATCCTGGTAAGAGACGATCACCGCGCCGACCGGCTCCCAGTACGTCTTCGCATAAGTTTCCTGGATCGAGCCCTGCTCGACGCCAATTCGCTTGCCCTTCAGCGTTTCCGGCGTCGGCGTGATCGCCGAGCCCTTCTTCGCAACGAGGCGTGTCGGGATACGGAACACCTTCGACGAAAACGCGATCTGCGCCTGACGCGCCGGCGTCATCGACATTGTCGACAGCACGCCGTCGAACTTGCGCCCCTTCAGCGCCGGAATCATCCCGTCGAACGCGTTTTCGACCCACACGCATTTTGCGTTCAGACGGCGGCAGATCTCATTGCCCAGGTCGATGTCGAAGCCGACGAGCTTGCCATCGGCGGATTTCGATTCGAACGGCGGATAGCTCGCGTCGACACCGAACCGCACGGTCGACCATTCCTTCGCGATCGCGTTGCCGGAAGATATGGCCAGCAGCGCAATGGTCAGGCTTGCAAGCAGGTATTTCATGTTTCTCCTTTCATGATTTTTTAAACGAATGAGCGGCGGGCCCCGTTGTCGGAGCCACGTCCGGCGCGCAGCGCCCGCCATTCGACCGTAATTTGTCCGGTCTGACCAATTCATTAAAAAAATCAACTCATGCGTGCGGTGCATGTCAACACGCCACCGGCCGGCGGCCGAGTTCCTGACGCGCCTTTTCATTCCATGACGAGATGAGCGGGCGTCGGACTGAGGCAAGGCCCACGGAATGGAAGGCGCAGCCGTCAGGACGGCTGCGCCTTCGCCGACAACGTCAGACAGTCTGACCCGCGCCGAGGTCCGCACCTGTCGTCGGATCCGAAGCCACATCCGACGCCGTTCTCGATGCCATGGCCTGCAACACCTTCACGTCGCGTTGCGATACGTTGACGGTGGCCATGCCGTCACCGCCATCCACGGCCGGCTCCGGAGACTCGACGAACTCCCAATCCGGGCCTTCGTTCCATGGCCCACGCGGCGCATCGTCGCCTCGCGACATGTTGTAGTACACACTCGTGTATTGCGGCACGCCAGGGAGCTTGCCCTGCGGAAAGTTTGGCTGGATCGAATGCAACGCCTTCTCGAACGATTTCTGGTGGGCGATTTCTCGTGTCATCAGAAAGCCGAGTGTTTCCTTGATGCCCGGATCGTCGGTGACATTGATCAGGCGTTCATAGACGATCTTCGCGCGAGCTTCTGCCGCGATGTTCGAGCGCAGATCGGCCGTCGGATCGCCGATCGTGTCGACATAGGAGGCGCACCAGGGCACGCCGGCCGAATTGGTCAGGGCCGGGCCGCCGCCGTACAGCAGCGCCGTCGTGTGGGAGTCGTTTCCTCCCCCCGTCATCGAACGATAGAGCTCCGCCTCCGCTTCCACGGCTTCGGCCAGTTGGCCCTTGGCACTTTTGTTCAGCATCGCGACGATCGAGCCAACGATTTCCAGATGGCTCAGCTCTTCGGTTGCGATATCGAACAACAGATCCTTACGGCCAGGATCATCTTCGCCGACTGCCTGGGTGAAGTACCGGCAGGCGGCACCGAGTTCGCCCTGCGGCCCACCGAATTGCTCCAGCAGCAGATTCGCAAGACCCGGATTCGGCGCGGCGACGCGCACGGTGTACTGGAGGCGTTTGTTATGGATGAACATGAGGTTTCTCCGGTAACTGGCCGAAGCAACTCCGTACGGGTGCAGACGTGGACCTGTTATGTCCCTGTACCTGTCCAGAGTCGCATGCGACCATGGATCAACCCGGACAGCGGTGCAACCGAATGGCTGCCCGCACCCAACGGTGGGCGTCCGGCTCTCAGAGCGGACGCTCTGGCGGATGCACGGCGGAAATGCCGTGCATGGCAACGCATTGCCGATCGTTGTTCAGCATGCGCTGTGCCCATCGTGCAAATACCGTTGCTCAACTGGCCATGCGGGGCTAGCACCATGGCTCTGCGGAAAAATCAGCGAGGTGGCGCCGACGCCTCGTGAGTTCAATTGACAGGCACGCCCGCAAGTACAGAAGAGTTATTTACGTGCTCGCCGCCAGGCATTTGGGTAACGGCACAGTGAATTGCTACCTGGTGCGCGGCAGTCGTACGGCGAACGCAGTTTCGCCTTGTCCGGAATGCACTTCGATCTCGCCCCCGTGAGCCTTCGCAATTTCGCGCACGATATACAGTCCGAGACCGAGGTGGCTGTCCTCCTCGTAGCCTTCCTCAGGACCCACGCCGCGCCTCAGAGGCTCAAAAATCTGTTCCATGGCTAGCGGCTCAATTGAAGTTCCGCTATTTGCGACAACGATACGAACATCCTCCGCCTCACCGGTCACAATGACATGCACCGGTGTATTCGGCGCGCCGTACTTGACTGCGTTCAGAACGAGATTGCCGAGCAATTGTTGCAGACGTTTGCCGTCCCAATCGCCCTCGGATTTGCCCCGCATCTCCAGATCGAACTGGCGATCAGGATGTATTGTGCGAAGCTGGTCCAGTTCGTCGCGAAAGACGGTCGCGAGATCAATGTGGGTCGGAACGATGTTAATACCCAGACCGAGCTTCGTCCGGTTGAAATCACACAGATCGTCCAGCAGAGCCTGCATGCGCGAGCCGCTTCGGATCAGGCGGCTCGCAGCACTCGCCACCCTCTCCCCGGCATTCAACGCGGCGAGATACGACGCTGTCATCTGGATGGTCTGAAGCGGGCTGCGCATGTCGTGCCCGAGCATTCCAAGCAACAGGTTGCGAGCCTGCTCCACTTGCGCGCTGAAAAAGCTGACCGATTCGGCGAGCGCCTGATCGATTGCTTCGTTGAAGCGGATGACGTCGTCCATGACCAGTTCCTCGCGCGGGCATTGGTCCATCCATAGCCGCAGGACGCTGGCGCGCAGAGCGCGGTATTCGGCCGTCAGTTGCCGGATGTCGAAACCGCTTCGTGCTCGAAGAATGGCATGTGTTTGTGCCGCCGTCTCCGGGGCATCGATCATTCGGGGCGCGCGCCCCTGTGATTTTTCAAGTTGTGCTTCCTTCGTCTGGGCGGTCGACAGATCCTTCGCCACTGCCTCGAGAATCTGTTGCGCGTGGTCGCGTAAAGCCGGGGATTGCATATTCCCCGCGGCTGGCAACAGGGTGCCGGCGAACGCCTCCCATTGCGCCAGGATCGCTTCCATGTTCCGCAGGATGAAGTCAGCCAATCGCATGTGCGCCTCGAATAGTGGCAAAACCTTGAACTGCGCGGTGATGCCACGTCCATGTTACGCGGAAATCCGCCGTGCGATCGGTCCGGGTCCGCCAATTGCGTTCGTCCGCTACACGATCCGGAGAAACGGCGATGAAGCCTGTCCGCTCTCACCATTTACTCATTGCAGACGACGACCCTGCTCTGCTCGCCGCATACGTCCAGTATTTCGAGCTTCACGGCTACGAGATTCGAGCCACACGAGACGGAGCCGATGCGTTATCCGAGTACTGCCGGTGGTTTCCCGCAGTGGTTATTCTTGACGTCCAGATGCCTCGACTCGACGGTCGAGAGGTGGCCAGGAAAATCAGGGGTCTCAGGGGCAAGCCCATACCATTGCTTGTCGCGGTGTCCGGGTTGTCGTCGCAGACCGAGAGGGCCGTATCGCTCAGGTCCGGTTTCGATCACCATTTCGCCAAACCGGCCCAGCTTCCGGTCATTCTTTCCGCGATTGCTTTCCGCTCACGTACCCGCGACCCGGACATCGCCCAGCTTCAGAGCCGTTGTTGACCATCCGTTCTCGGAGCATGCGCACGCCGGCAACCTCGCAGATTCAACGGGCCGCACGAAGTTCGGACGGCTCGAAATAAAAACTCCTGTTCCCCGCCAGGCGCGCGACCATGAAGTCGATAAATGTCCTCACCCGCAGCGGCTGCTCGGTTCGATGACGATAGTAGATATAGACCGCCTCGCGCTGGGTGACATGCTGAACCAGCAACGGAACCAGTTGGCCGCTCCTGATCGGCGCGATGGCTGAAAAGCTGCCGAGTTGACCAATGCCGAGTCCGGCGATCACGGCCGCCGTCTCGGCGTCGGTGTCATTGACGCATAGGGCGGTGGCAACGTCGCGGTAGACGATTTCATCCCCGATCAGGAATTCCCACGGGGCCTGCTTGCCCGTGTTCGCGCGCCGGTATCCCGTGCAGCGGTGAGCGTCGAGTTCGTCGATAGTGCGCGGCGCGCCATGGCGCTCGATATAGGCGGGCGACGCGCAGACGATCAACTGGATCGGCAAAAGCCGCCGCGCGATGGTGCCACCCGACGGCGGAGACCCGCCGCGAAACCCCACATCGGCGCGATCGTTGATCAGGTCGGTGAAGTGGTCGTCGAGTTGCACATCGAGCTGCACGTTCGGATGCAATTCAGCGAATTCCAGAAAGTAAGGCCACAGCACCAGATGCCCTATCGCCCTTGGCGCGCTCACCCGCAGCGGGCCCGCAATCTCGGCTTTCGATCGGCGCGCGTCGTCGAGTGCGGACGAGAGGACGGCCAAAGCAGGCTTCACGCTGTCGAGCAGGCCCTGCCCCTCCTCGGTCAAACTCAGCTTGCGCGTGGTTCGATGGAAGAGCCGCACGCCCAGCTCCTTCTCCAGTTGCATCACCGCGTGGCTCGCGGCCTGCGGCGAAATGCCCTGATCCACGGCCGCCTTGCGCAGGCTTCCGAGTTCCGCCGCCCGGACGAATATGGTGATCGCACGAACTTCGTTCACCGCCACCCCCATTAGCAAATAAAAGTTGATTATCAGTCTAGCAATCTACGCCTAGTTCGTGCGAATCAATACTCCTATGATCCGTTCACACCCACCCCAAACGTAGGAGAAGCATCATGGTTGAACTCACGAAGAACGGCTTCAAGCGTGTCTGGTTCATCACGGGCGCGTCGCGCGGCCTGGGCGCGCTGATCGCCGAGGCGGCCCTGGCTGACGGCAATGCGGTGGTCGCCGCCGGCCGCAATGTTGCGGCGATCGTCGAGCGCCTCGGCGACTCGCCGGCATTGCTGCCCGTGGCGCTGGACGTCACGGACGAAGCGCAGGCGAAAGCCGCCGTTCAAGCCGCGCTCGAAAAATTCGGCCGTATCGACGTTCTGATCAACAACGCGGGATTCGGTTTGCTCGGCGCCATCGAGGAGTCCACCGACGCGGACGTGCGCCGCATGTACGACACCAACGTGTTCGGGCTGCTGACCGTCACGCGCGCCGTTCTGCCGGCGATGCGCTCGCAGCGCGCCGGTCACGTCATCAATATGTCGTCGATCGGCGGCTATCGGGCCGCGGCGGGATTCGGCGCGTACAGTTCGACGAAGTTCGCGGTCGAAGGCTTGACCGAAGCATTGCACGCCGAACTGAAGCCGCTCGGCATTCACGCGACGGTCGTCGAGCCAGGTTATTTCCGGACTGACTTCCTCGACACGTCATCGCTCGTCGTCGCACGCGAGGTCATTGCGGACTATGACGCGACATCGGGCAACGTGCGTCGGATCGCTGCCAACCTGAACCACAACCAACCGGGGAATCCCGCCAAGCTCGCAGCGGCGATGATCGAACTGGTCGATGCGCAAACGCCTCCGCTGCGTCTGCCGCTTGGCACCGATACGCTGAAGGCCATCGCTGACAAGAATGCCTATGTCGCGCAGGAAACCGAAACCTGGAAGGCCCTGTCGGCATCGACTGACTTCAACGATTGATAATTGACGCGATCAGATAGACGAGCGCCGGGTGACGGCCAGCAATTCCGTCCGGAAGACAAGCCGGGCGAATTGAGCAATCGAAGCCGTCACCGGTGAGATCGACAAAATAATCGCCGTAGGCAGAGCTCGTCTCGATGAGCGGAGCGAATGGCCTATCAATCACCGATCGCTCTGGCATCTTGCTCCGTATCCGCTTGCTTACGCATCAGCAGGAGCAACGCGATAAGCACGAGGACTATCGTCAAGCCGACGAAGAGCAGCGTCGCGCGTTGAATGTCGGACATCTGCACGGCGATACCAAGGCCGATCACAGGTAGCGAGATCGCCACATAAAGCACGACGAAAAAGCTGGACGTGACTTCCGCTCGCCGTTGCGCAGGCGCCGCCGCCGCGATCTCGCCCAACCCGGCGCGGAAGCTGATGCCCTGCCCGATGCCTGCCAGGGCCGTGCCGAGCAAAAGCGCGCCGAGCGATTGCGCCGGCACGCACAGGCCGACACACATCAGCCCCACGACGAGTCCCACGCAGCCGGCCGCTTGCCTCCATCGGGCAGTAATGAACGTCTGCACGATCTGCCCGAGGGCGGAGCACGCGAACAGCAGGAACACGATCGCGCCGGTCACGATGCCGCTGTGAAAGCCGAGTACACCGCGAATCAGTTGAGGGGCGACCGCCGCAAAGAAGCCCACCACGACGAAGCCTGCAAAGCCTGCCAGCGCGGCAGGAATAAACGCAGGGCGTACTTCGGCGGGAAGCGAAATTTTCTGGACGCCGAGCTTCACGCGCGAAGGAATCGCAGCGGTCTCCGGCACGCCAAGGACGATCAGTGCGGCAACACCGACCAGCACGAGATGCGCCGCATAAGGCAAGCGCATCGGCAAGGGAAACAGTTCGACGACGATGCCGCTTAGCAACGGGCCGCAACCCAGCCCCAGCATATTGGAGGCGGTAGCCGCGAGCATCGCTTTGCTGCGCCACGCAGGCGGCGCGAGTTCGATCACGGCGACGGTGGCGGTTCCTGTGAAGATGCCGGCGGAGATACCCGACAGCAGGCGGCCGAGCATCAGAAGCGCCAGCCCGTCGCTGAGCAGAAATGTCAGCGCCGACGCGGCCGACGCACACAGTCCCGCCAGCAGCATGCGACGACGGCCTAGCTGATCGGACCAGTTGCCGACCAGCAGCAGCGCACCCAGCACCCCGATTGCATACGACGCATAGATTACCGTGATGATGGTCGGGGTAAAACCATATTGCAGCTCGTAGTACCGATAGATCGCCGTTGGTAGCGTAGTGCCCATCATGTTGATCGCGAACGCCAACGCGACAGCCAGAAATGCGATCGGGGATTGCGGTGCGGCAGAAGCGGCTTTCATGAAACGTCCCAACGGTTGCTCGAACAGTGCGCGCAATTATGGGCAATTTCTCACGACCTTGCTGACAGCTCGACGCTCATGCTGAGCGTCGAGCTCCTCTTGCTACGACTACGCTAAGCGATGGGCACATCACGCGGACGTAGATGATCGCTCCGCTTTTCGCCGTGGTCGAACTCGCGGCGCGCCAATTCCATTTCACTCATGTGGGCTTCGACCCAATCCCATATCCCGCAGATCTTGTCGAGCAGGCTGCGTCCCAATGGCGTCAGCTGATAGTCGACTCGCGGCGGAATCACCGGATGCACGTAGCGCGTAACGAGGCCGTCACGCTCCAGCTGCCGCAATGTCTTGGTGAGCATTTTCTGGCTCACGCCCTCCACCACTTCGCGCAGCCGCGAAAAGCGCATCTCGCCGTGCGTGCCGAGCGCGTCGATGACGAGGATCGTCCACTTGTCCGCGATCTGCTCGATGATGTTGCGCGCGAGGTCATCGGTTTTTTTTTGCGGGTTGTCGTGCGCGCAAGCGCCGTCGTAGCAATTAGTTTCCATGGGGAAAGTATGAAACCGTCAGGTGCCTTCTTGTGATCGCCGGATGCCGCTGAAATAATCGGCTCGCCTGCCCGTTCGATGGGCACGTCGCCGTTAGTCAGATTGCATTCGACCCGTATGCGGTGCTTTACGCAGTGCTTTGATTAAAGAGCTTCACATGACTATTGAAACAATCGCAATTGAAGGTTTAACGACCCCCGTCTCACGCATCGGCCTTGGCACCTGGGCGATCGGCGGATGGATGTGGGGCGGCACCGACGAGAAAGACTCGATCGCGGTGATCCGCCGGGCGCTCGACAGCGGTGTCAATCTGATCGACACGGCACCGGTGTATGGCTTCGGCGCTTCGGAGGAGATTGTCGGCAAGGCGCTGGCCGACGGGTATCGGCACAAGGCGGTCATCGCGACCAAGGTCGCATTGGAATGGCACGACGGCGCAGTGTTTCGCAATTCGTCGCCAGAGCGCATTCGTCAGGAAGTAGAGGATACGCTTCGGCGCTTGCGGACAGATTACATCGACCTGTATCAGGTCCACTGGCCCGATCCGCTGGTGCCGATCGAAGAGACCGCCGCGGTGCTCGACGCTCTGCGCAAGGAAGGCAAGGTGCGCGCGCTGGGCGTGAGCAACTTCTCGCCGGCGCAAATGGATGCGTTCCGCCGTGTGGCGCCGCTGTCGGCCACGCAGCCGCCGTACAACCTGTTCGAGCGCGATATCGAGCGTGACGTGCTGCCGTATGCGAAACAGCATGGGCTCGTCGCGCTGGCCTATGGGGCATTGTGCCGCGGACTGCTGGCGGGGCGCATCGGCGTCGAGACGCGTTTCGAGGGCGACGATCTGCGCCAGCGCGATCCGAAGTTTCGCGAGCCGCGTCGCGAGCAGTATGTCGCGGCGGTGAAAGCACTGAACGTGTTCGCGCGCGATAACTTCGACAAGTCGGTGCTCGCGCTGGCCGTGCGCTGGGTGCTCGACCGCGGTCCGACGATCGCGCTGTGGGGTGCACGCCGTCCTGCGCAACTGGACGGGATCGACGATGTGTTCGGCTGGCATCTCGACGAGAAGGCGTTCGCGCAGATCGACGCGATTCTCGCGCAGTTCGTCAAGGATCCCGTGGGGCCGGAATTCATGGCGCCGCCGGAACGCGTACTCGTTGCGTGAAGGAGCCATCGATCATGCGAACTCATCGACGCACCTTCATGCTCCGTTCAATCGGTGCCGCAGCGCTCGCGATCACCGGACGCGCTGTCTGGGCCGCGCCCGCGCAACTTCAGGAGAGCGATCCCGCTGCGCAGGCGCTCGGGTACAAGACCGACGCCACTCACGTCGATCGCTCGAAATACCCCCATTACAGCGACAACCAGCGCTGCTCGAACTGCCAGTTCTTCCAGGGCAAGCCAGCCGACGCCAGCGCGCTGTGTGCGCTATTCGGCCCGAAGCAGGTGAACGGCGCGGGATGGTGCAACGCCTATCAGGCAAGAACATGAACGGTGCGCGCCGGTAAGGCGATGCCATGCAGCGTCGACAGGTGCGTGCGTCGACAACAAGGAGTGGACGGATGGAACTGATTGTGAATGGCGTGCGTCACAACCTCGACGCCGACGCGAATATGCCGCTGCTATGGGCGGTGCGGGACCTGTTGGGATTGCATGGCACCAAGTTCGGCTGCGGCGTGGGCGCATGCGGCGCATGCACCGTGCATCTGGATGGCGTGGCGGTGCGTTCGTGCGTGACCTCGCTGGCAGATGTCCAGGGCAAGCCCGTGACGACGATAGAAGGCTTGGGCAAAGGCGGCGAGCATCCCGTGCAGCGAGCGTGGAAAGCCGCCAATGTGCCGCAGTGCGGCTACTGCCAGCCTGGCCAGATGATGCAGGCAGCGTCGCTGCTGAAACAGACGCCGAAGCCGAGCGACGAGCAGATCGTCGAAGCGATGTCCGGCAATGTCTGCCGCTGCGGCACCTATCAACGCATCAAGATTGCCATCAAGGCAGCAGCGGAGCAGGCGTCATGAGTGAAATCGTCAATCTGAGCCGGCGCCGGGCGCTGAAGGGTACGTTGGCGGGCGGGATGGTGCTGGGCCTGCATGTCGGCGGCGCGCGCATGGCGTTTGCAGCGAGCCCGCTCGCTTCGGCGAGCGGCGCCAAAACCGTATTTGCGCCGAACGTCTATGTGTCGGTCGCGCCGTCCGGCGAAATCGTGCTGGTCGTGCATCGCTCCGAGATGGGCACCGGCATCCGCACCAGCCTCGCCATGATCCTCGCCGACGAACTCGATGCGGACTGGAACACCGTCGAAGTCGTGCAGGCGCGAGGCGATGCGAAGTACGGCGACCAGAATACCGATGGCTCGCGCAGCATTCGCCAGTTCTTCCAGCCACTGCGTGAAGCAGGCGGCGCCGCGCGGCAGATGCTGGTGGCAGCCGCCGCTGCGCAGTGGCGCGTGAGCCTGGCGAGCTGTCGGACTGAACCCGGCCATGTCGTGCATGCGGCGAGCGGACGGCGGCTTTCATACGGTGCGTTGGCGGTCGCCGCGGCACGTCAGCCGGTGCCCGGCGTCGCCACGCTGCGCCTGAAAAGCGAGGACACGTGGCGCTATATCGGCAAGTCGCTGCCAATCGTCGATCTCGACGACATCGTTCATGGCCGGGCGACGTACGGCATCGATGTCGTATTGCCGGGGATGAAGTACGCATCGGTCGAACGTGCCCCCGTTTATGGCGCAACGCTCAAGAGCGTCGACTCGAGTCAGGCGCTGAAGGTGCCCGGCGTGCTGCGCGTGGTGCGTATTCCAGCCGCCCCGCTGCCCGCCGGCTTCCGGCCGCTGGGCGGCGTCGCGGTAATTGCGACCAGCACGTGGGCCGCACTGCAAGGACGCCGGCAACTGAAGCTCGAATGGGACCTCGGGCCGAACGGCACGTACGATAGCCACGCGTATCGCAAGACGCTTGAAGACGCTGCGCAACAGCCTGGGAAGGTGGTGCGCAACAACGGCGATACATCGGGCGCGCTGAAGAACGCCACGCAACACGTATCGGCCGACTATTACGTGCCGCACCTCGCGCACGCGGCGATGGAGCCGCTGGCCGCGACGGCATCGTTTGCGAACGGCGCGGTCGAGGTCTGGACCGCGACGCAAAACCCGCAGCAGGCGCGTACCACCGTCGCACAGATGCTCGGCGTGCAGGAGCAGGCCGTGACGATCAATGTCACGTTGCTCGGCGGTGGCTTCGGCCGCAAGTCGAAGCCGGACTATGTGGCCGAGGCCGCATTCCTGGCGCGTGAAGCCGGCGCGCCCGTCAAGCTGACGTGGACACGCGAAGACGACATACGTAACGACTATTTCCACGCCGTGTGCGCGCAGCACATGGAAGGCGGACTCGACGCCCAGGGCGCGACGATTGCGTGGTTGCATCGCAGCGTGTTTCCGTCGATCGGTTCGACGTTCACGCCGAACGTGGTGTACGGCTCGGCGGGCGAACTCGGTCAGGGCGTGACCGACATGCCTTATGAAGTCGCCAATGTGCAATGCGAAAACGGCGCGGCGCCGGCGCATACACGCATCGGCTGGTATCGCTCGGTGTACAACATTCCGCACGGCTTCGCGCTGGGCTCATTCGCCGACGAACTCGCCGCTGCCGCGCGCCAGGACCCGGTGCGGCATCTGCTCGCGCTGCTGGGCAGTCCGCGCCATGTCGATCTGCATGCGCTGGGAGTCGACTATCCGAACTACGGCGCGTCGATCGACGAGTATCCGATCGATACCGCGCGCTATGCCGCCGTGGTCCGCGCGGCGGCGGTGCGTTCGAACTGGTCCGCCGCGTTGCCCGCCCGCCATGGACGCGGCATCGCCGTTCATCGCAGCTTTCTGACGTACGTCGCGGCGGTCGCGCAAGTGCAGGTTGCCGACGATGGCTCGGTGCGTGTAACGCGTGTCGATCTGGCGGTCGACTGCGGACGCATCGTCAATCCCGATCGTGTGATCGCGCAGTTCGAAGGCGCGGTGGTGATGGCGCTCGGCAACACGCTGTACAGCGAACTGACCTTCAGCAGCGGGGCCGCCGATCAGTCGAACTTCACGGACTATCGGGTCGCCCGTATCGACTCCGTGCCGGACACGCACGTGTACATCGTGCCGAGCGCCGCTCCGCCCGGCGGTGTGGGCGAACCGGGCGTGCCGCCGACATCGGCTGCGATCTGCAACGCGATCTTCAATGCGACGGGCAAGCGAATCCGGGCGTTGCCGGTGGATACCGCGCTATTGAAGCGGACGTGATCGGCGAATGGTTGAGTGCCGGAAGCAGCAGCTTGTGCGAGTCTCGCGATCACTTGATTTACCGACGGGCGACACGGCATAAGAGACGTTCCATCGGCCACGTCTCACTGTGTCGCGCCGGCGTGCCGCAATGCATCTTCCGCGGCCGGGTTGTGTTGTGCGATCGCCATTTGCAACGCGGTCCCGCCGCGCGCATCGACATGATTCGCGTCGGCGCCGTGCGCGACAAGCACCGCAATCATATCGAGCCGGCCGAATAACGCGGCGAACGACAATGCCGTTTCCCCCGCGTTGTTGGTTTGATCGATGGCGCAATGCGTGTCGAGCAGCGTCATTGCAATATTCGTCTCGCCTTTGAAGAGCGCGCCCATCAGCGCCGTGTTGCCATGCCGGTCGGCGGCGCAGGCGTTGGCGCCTGCGGAAAGTAAAGCCTTCAATGTCTCCGGATGATTGTCATACGCGCTAAGGATCAGCGCGGTATAGCCCTCGGGCGTCGTCGTCTCGAGCGGGAAATGGGCATCGATCAACGCCTGAACAATATCCGTGCGTCCCGCGCGCGCCGCGGCAAACCAGTCTTCGGTGTAACGCGGCGTGTCCGTCGCGGCCGAATACGTTCCCGGCTGATACACGTGTTGCGCACAACTGGCCGTCAACAGTGCGGCCAGGGCGGCGGCCGCCACGGTCCGAGCAAGGCGCCGGGCGGTGAAAGAGCATTGCATTACTACGTCCTCCGTGAGAAAGCCTGCCTAATCATTCGGGAAGCCTGCTTGCGCAGGCCTCCCGCGCAAGCTTCAGTTATCGCTCAGGTGTGCTGCCGCATCCTTCACTCGGGTGACATCCGCATGGGTCGCCTGCGCGAGGCGGGTGCCGTAGTCGGCATCAGCCTTATAGAAGTACGAGAGCATCGCGTACTTGTTCGCGTCGTTGGTCACGCGGCCAAGGTCGCCCGACAGCGCCGTAATCAGATCTGTCTTGTCGGTCGCGGACAGCGTCCGGTAGTACTCGCCGGCTTGACGGAAGTCGAGCGTCTTGTGAATCGCTCTCTGCTGGGTTGTCCCCTTCAGCGGCGTCTGCACGGACTTGTACTTGTCCTGCTGTGCGATTTCAGCGACTCCGGATGGCTCGTAGTTCACTTCGCCCTTTCGACCATCCTCATTCATCAAGCCGTCCTGGTTGTTGTTGTAGACCGGGACGATCGGACGGTTGATCGGCAACTGGTTGTAGTTCGGGCCGAGGCGATACATCTGCGTGTCGGCATAGGCGAACAGGCGGCCCTGCAACATCCGGTCTTCGGACGGCTCGATGCCCGGCACGAGCCGTGAAGGCGCGAATGCCGATTCTTCCGTGGACTCGAAGTAGTTATCCGGAATGCGGTTGAGCGTCATCGTGCCCACCTTCTGCTCCGGGATGGAGGACGGCCACACTTTCGTGTCATCGAGCGGATCGAAATCGAACTTGTCCAGATCCTTCGGCGAGAGCACCTGGATATAAAGATCCCATTGTGGATAGGAATGCGCCTTGACCGAGTTGTACAGGTCGTTGGTCATCATGTTCCAGTCGGCGCCGATCGAATGCGGGATATCCTGGGGACGAATGCCTTCGACGCCCTGACGGCTTTTCCAGTGGAACTTCACGTAGTGAACTTCCCCTTTCGCGTTCACGAACTTGAATGCGTGCACACCGAAACCGTCCATGTGACGATACGAATCCGGCATGCCCTCGTCCGTGTAGAGATGCGTCAGCATGTTCGTCGCTTCGGGCGAGTGAGCAAAAAAGTCGAACGCCAGATTCGGATCCTGCACACCCGTCACCGCCGACGGTTTGTTCGCATGCACGAAGTCAGGAAACTTGATGGCGTCGCGAATGAAGAAGATCGGCCAGTTGATGCCGACCATGTCCCAGTTGCCTTGCTGCGTGTAGAACTTGATAGCGAAACCGCGCGGATCTCGTGCCTGCTCGGGCGACCCGCGATAGCCCATCACCGTCGAGAATCGAACGAAGACCGGAGTCTTCGTTCCCGGCGTGAACACCTGGGCAGTGGTCAGCGAACTGAGGTCCGTAGTCGGCACGAACTCGCCGAAGAGACCTGTGCCGCGCGCATGAACGACGCGCTCGGGTATGCGCTCGCGATCGAAGCGTTGCAGTTTCTCGATGAGATGAGAGTCCTGCAAAAGAACCGGACCTTCAGGGCCCGCCGTCTGCGAATTCTGGTTGTCGCCGACCGGCGACCCGCTATCCCGGGTCATATCCGCGGCATGCGCCGGTTGAGCGATCGAGACTGCCGAGATGATTGAGAAAATGCTTGCCGCAATCTGTGTCTTCAGTATTTTCACGTTGTATTCCTGGGTTCAGTTAGAAGCCGGAGGAATCCTATTGCTCAGCTATTAGATTAGCCAATCTCTTTTTCCTATCATCTCAATAGAGGCCGAATTACTTTCAAAGATAACAATGGCGGGACGCGAGGAGGAGATGCGCGCAGTGCCTCAAAACAGAACGATTGCAGGTGGTCAGTCGCTGCGTGCTTTATCTGTAATGAGAGCCATTACAATTGAATTTAGTCTTTCAGCACATACCCTTATGAGCAATATGTTTTTATCTGGAATATCTGATCCGCATTCAATTATTTTATAAACCACCTTAACTAAACCTTATCATTGCGCGGAATAACGGCAATGAATGAGCGGCGTGCCCATTTGCGCAAAGGTGATTTCGACATCCGGTACTTCTGAGGCCAGCTACCCGCGCCTATAGTCAGCTCAGCTTTCGGACGCCAATCCAACTTCGTGATGGATCCGCACGAAGTTTTCCCAATCCAAAGGAGCAGACCATGTTGACCCGTACGTCTCTGGCGCCTCTCGCCGAACCCGCCGACGCGACCCTCGATGCGCAATACTTCGAATACACGTCGTCCGCCAATCCGATCGGCGCGAAGCTCATCTCGCGGGTGCCCTTCCGCAATTTCCCGCCTTCGCTATACGCGGACGGAGTGACCCGGATCGTGCCGCTCGACCTCTCCGCGGAGTTGGGTTGCCCTAGCCCCGCGACCGGTCCCGGCCTGAGCGCCAATTTTCTGCGCATCAACGCGGGGGACGCATTGACGCTCGCCCCGAACGCGACCTCGCAGGTTTGCTACGTCATCAGCGGGACCGGCAGCGTGACGCAGGCCGACACACACTTCCCGTTCGCACAGGGCGATTTCTTCACCTTGCCCGGCGGCGATGCCGCTGTGCTATCCGCCGGCACGACGGCCACGCTCTATTACGTCAACGACGCGCCGCTGCTCACCTATCTCGGCACGACCGGCGTCACGGCGCGCTTTGCGCCGACGCTCTATCCGGCCGCTCAGGCGCAGGCGGAATTGCGCAGGGTTTCAGAAGAAGCCAATGCGGGCCGCCGCAACCGCATCAGCGTGCTGATGGGCAACGCCAACTTTCCGCAGACGCGAACGGTCACGCATGTGTTGTGGGCCATGTTCGGCATCGTGCCGCCCAACTCGATGCAAAAGCCGCACCGCCATCAGTCGATTGCACTCGACTTCATCGCCGGGGGCAAGCCGGGCGTGTATACGCTGGTCGGCACCGAACTGGATGAGAGCGGCAATATCGCGCATCCCACCCGCGTCGATTGGGAAGCCGGGATGGCGTTCGTGACGCCGCCGGGATACTGGCATGCGCACTTCAATGAAACGGACGAGAACGCTTATGTGATTCCGATCCAGGATGCCGGCTTGCAGACCTGGCTGCGCACGCTCGACATTCGCTTCGCCCGTTAAGCCCGAAGCGCCGGTGCGAGTCCGTCGTCCCAGTACGGCGGCTCGCCAATCGCCTCGGCGTAGAAGTCCACGAACGCGCGCACCTTCGACGATACGATTTTCTTTGGCGGGTAGACTGCCCAGACCGCTGGTTCGGCGCGCCCCGTGCGCGCTTCCCATTCAGGCAGCGCGTGCTGCAGGCGCCCGTCGCGTAGGGCCGTAGAGGCGAGCCACGTCGGCAGGAGAGCAAGCCCGCAGCCGGCCACGGCGAGTTCCAGCACGGCTTCGGAGTCGTCCGCGCGCAGGCGCCCTCGCAATGCCACCAGCACCTGCTCGGGCGATGCCTGTGCATCCGCGATGCGTGTGAACGACCATTTGTCGTCCGGCAGCAGGGACAAGCGAAGCACATCGTGCGTGGCCAGATCTTCAGGGACGCGAGGCATCCCGCTCCGCTCGAAATACGCCGGGCTGCCGCAGACGATACGGCGATGCGGCGCCATGCGTTTGGCCATCAATGACGAATCGGGCAGCACGCCGATACGGATCGCCACGTCGATGCCGCCTTCGATCATATTGAGCGTTTCGTCGGTCGACACGATATCGAGGCCGATGTCAGGGTAGCGCGTCATGAACGCCGGCAGATGCGGCACGATATGCCGGCGCCCAAATGCCGGCGGCATCGTGACGCGCAGCACGCCTTGCGGTGTGCGGTTCAATGACGACGTCACCTGGCGCGCGTCATCGAGTGCCTGCAGGGCAAGCATGGCGTGCTCACGAAATAGTCTGCCGCCTTCGGTCAGGACGAGCCCCCGCGTCGACCGGTTGAACAGGGCAATGCCCAGATCCTTTTCCAGTTCGCTCACGTAGCGCGAGATGGTCGAGGTCTTGACTGCCATTTCATGGGCCGTCTTGCTGAAGCTCTGCAGTTCCGCTGCGCAAACGAAGGCGCGTACCGCGGCAAAATAATCCATGGCATGTCTGAGGCGAATCGAGCGTTCTACAGGGAACTTCAAAACCGGACCCGCGCAACGCTCTGCCCGCGAGACTTCGGCGCATGTGCGCGGACCGGACAAGCCGGATTTTGCTTAGACCGGTAGTGTACTGGCAGGAGCGCATGAAACCATGAGCGCTACGGCGGTCGCGGGCGCCGATCGTTCCGACGCCAGGGGCGTGATTTTTCGCGGATCGTCGTCGAAAGCCAGTGCCGCCCTGCTTGCCAACTGCGAGAGCGTAGCAACTGCGAGTCGACGATCGTCGACCTCGTTGAACCCGTTCGATCACAGCAACGGCAGCGTCAGTCTGATGTGCTCCGCGAATACCGTGACCAGATGAGCCGGCCGCTCTCGCTCGAACTTCAGCGTAATGCCTATGGTCGGCAAAGGCGGAAGTGCAGGATCGCCATTGAGTATGTAGAGATCCGGGGCGACGGCAGTCTGTGTGAGGACGGCAACGGCCTGCCCCGAGCGGACCAGGGCCGTGAGGCCGGCAAGACTGCTGCTCGCATAGGCGATGCGGTAGGCCCTGCCGGCACGTCGCAGCGCTTCGCAGGCCGCCACGTGGTCGAGCGTGTCCGGATCGGAAAGCGCCAGCGGCAACGGGTCGAAGTGTGCGGAGTCGAGTCCCGGATAGCCAACCCAGACCAGCGGCTCGCGGCGAATGATGTCGTCGTTCGAGGCGTCTTCCGGCAACGAGATCATGGCAAGGTCCAGCGCATGCATCTCCAGTTGTTCGAGCAATCGCGGCGTGGGAGCGCAGATCACTTCGACCAGCGCATGCGGATGCTGGCTCGAGAACTGACGCAGTAAATGCGGCAGAAAAACAGCGGCGTAATCGTCCGGGCAGCCGAAGCGGATCGTCCCCGACAGCCCTTTGCCGGACAGATCGGCCATCGCCTCGTCGTGCAGTCGCAGAATGCGTTGGGCGTGGATCAACAGACGTTCGCCGGGATTGGTCAGCACCACCCCACGACCCGTGCGCTGGAACAACGGCTGGTCGACGATTTCTTCGAGGCGCTTCATCTGCTGACTCAGCGCCGACTGGGTTCGGCCGATCCGGCTCGCCGCCCAGCTGAGCGCCCGAACTTCGGCGACGACAGTAAACGATCGCAGCAGATCGATTTCAAGTGAAAGACTCAAGGTATTAGGTCCGCTTCTAGCTTCGATAAGAACTATTCGATTCTATGAAACCAGAGAGCCATCTAGACTGCAAGTTATTCCCGCTACCCGCCAAGGAGAAGCAAGGTGTCCCTGAACAATGATGCAGTTTTCTGGCGCAACGCCAGGCAGCACCTGATCCGCTATGGCGGCACCTTCGAGCCGATGATCATCGAGCGCGCCCAGGGCAGCTTCGTCTATGACGCGGACGGCCGCGCGATTCTGGATTTCACCTCCGGGCAGATGAGCGCGGTGCTTGGGCACAGCCATCCGGAAATCGTCGCGGTCATCAACGAATACGCCGGCAAGCTCGACCATCTTTTCAGCGGGATGCTTTCGCGGCCGGTGGTCGATCTTGCGACCCGCCTCGCCGACATCACGCCTGACGGACTCGACCGGGCACTGTTGCTCAGCACGGGCGCGGAATCGAACGAGGCCGCGATTCGCATGGCGAAGCTGGTCACCGGCAAATATGAAATCGTCGGTTTTGCGCAGTCCTGGCATGGCATGACGGGGGCGGCAGCCTCCGCCACCTACAGCGCCGGTCGCAAAGGCGTCGGTCCGGCAGCAGTCGGCTCCTTTGCGATCCCTGCCCCCTTCCTGTACCGGCCGCGTTTCGAGCGCCACGGTGAGTACGATTACCTGGCGGAATTGGACTATGCGTTCGATCTCATCGATCGTCAGTCCAGTGGCAATCTCGCCGCCTTCATTGCAGAGCCGATCCTCAGTTCCGGCGGCATCATCGAACTGCCGGAAGGCTACATGGCCGCGTTGAAGCGCAAATGCGAGGAGCGCGGCATGCTGCTGATTCTCGATGAAGCGCAAACCGGGGTCGGCCGCACGGGCACGATGTTCGCGTGCCAGCGCGACGGCGTCACGCCCGACATTCTTACTCTGTCGAAAACGCTAGGCGCCGGTCTGCCGCTCGCGGCCGTCGTAACTTCCGCACAGATAGAGGAGCGGGCCCACGAATTGGGCTACCTGTTCTATACGACTCATGTATCCGATCCCCTCCCCGCCGCCGTCGGTCTGCGGGTGCTGGATGTGGTCGAGCGCGAGGGGCTGGTCGCGCGTGCGAACCTGATGGGCGAGCGACTCAAACGCGGCCTGCTGGATCTGATGGAACGCTTCGAGTGCATCGGCGACATTCGCGGCCGGGGGCTGCTTCTGGGTATGGAGATCGTCAAGGACCGCCGCACGAAGGAGCCGGCGGATGGGCTTGGCGCAAAGATCACGCGCGAATGCATGAACCTGGGGCTCAGCATGAACATCGTGCAGTTGCCGGGTATGGGCGGTGTCTTCCGGATCGCCCCTCCGTTGACCGTCCACGAGGATGAGATCGACCTGGGCCTGGCACTGCTCGGGCAGGCGATCGAGCGTTCGCTGTAGCTGCCTCGGCATTCGGCGATAAGCGACGGGCGGCCCGTTCAGTGATGCGCGTTGAGGCCACGACCCAGGTCCGTTGCTCGCCGGATGCGGAAGTTCGATGGCCGAGACGCTCAGGCGGCTACGCCGCGTCCGCCCCGCGCCCTGCGTGTGCCAACGCCAGCGCCAGCCTTGCCCCCACCTCGGCATTGTGTTTCACGAGCGCGATGTTTGTCGCCAGACTGCGCCCGCCCGTCAGCGCCTTGATGCGAGCCAGCAGGAACGGTGTCACGGCCTTACCGGTGATTCCTTGCGCCGCGGCCTCGGCGAGCGCCTGCTGGGTCAGCGCGTCGATCTCTTCGAACCTCATCGCTGCCGCTTCCGGCACCGGCGTGCTCAATATCACGCCGCCCACGAGGCCCAAGTCCCACTTGGTGCGGATGAAGCGTGCCTGCTGCGCCGGGTCGTCCAGTCGGAAGTCCGAGCGGAAGCCGCTGTCCCGCGTGTAAAACGCAGCAAAATTGTCTTGCTCGCAACTGAGCACCGGCACGCCGTGCGTCTCCAGGTATTCCAATGTGAGGCCGATGTCCAGGATGGACTTCGCACCGGCACAGACCACCGCCACGGAGGTCTTCGCCAGTTCCTGCAGGTCGGCCGAGATGTCGAAGGTTTCCGGCGCGCCCCGATGCACGCCGCCAATGCCTCCGGTGACGAAGACCTCGATGCCCGCCAGCGCGGCACATATCATCGTGCCGGCCACTGTCGTGGCGCCGAGCCCGCCGCCGGCCAGCACAGCCGGCAGGTCGCGGCGGCTGACTTTGTGCACGTGGTCCGCGCGGCCGAGCAGTTCCAGTTCGTCGTCCGACAGGCCGATGCGGATTCGCCCATCGATCAGCGCGATCGTGGCGGGCTCGGCGCCCAGGTCACGGATCGAGGCCTCCACTTCGCGTGCCGTGCGGACATTCTCCGGGTAAGGCATGCCGTGAGCGATGATGGTCGATTCAAGCGCCACGAGCGGGCGGCCAGCGGCCTGTGCCGCGGCCACGGGTGCGCTGCAGGTTAGCCAGGAGCGTGCAAGGTTCGCAACCATGTCGATGTTTCCGGCAGTGTGTGATTCGCTTAAGTATGCAACACAGGGCTGGTCCGCGGTTCACGCGTTACAGCGCGATGGCGCCTATCATTACGGTACTGAACATGTCGGATGGTCGATGTCGGGTCGGGAGGTTCCATGCCACCGCTACGCGCAATCAATCTTCTCCAGTCGACGGAAGGTGTCCGGCTCCATGGTCCGGAGCGCGACCGCTGGCGCCGTTGGGGGCCTTATCTGAGCGAGCGGCAATGGGGCACTGTTCGCGAAGACTACAGCGAATATGGCACTGCCTGGGACTACTTTCCGCACGATCATGCGCGCAGCCGAATGTACCGCTGGGGTGAGGACGGCATTGCCGGATTCGGCAACGACCCGCTCGACTGGTGCGTGTCGCTCGCGCTCTGGAACGGGCGCGATCCGATCATCAAGGAACGGCTCTTCGGGCTGACGAATGAGCAAGGCAATCACGGCGAGGACGTCAAGGAGCTTTACTTCTATCTCGACGGCACACCGACGCATTCGTACATGAAGATGCTGTACAAGTATCCTCATGATGCGTACCCGTACCAGGATCTGATCGACGAAAACATGCGGCGCGGCGCCGATCAGCCCGAATATGAAATCCTCGATACGGGCGTGTTCGACGATAACCGCTACTTCGACGTCTGCGTCGAGTATGCGAAGCACACACCCGACGACATCGTGATGCGCGTCAGCGTCGAAAACCGCGCGGATCAGTGCGCGGCGCTTCATGTGTTGCCGCAATTCTGGGCGCGCAACAGATGGGCGTGGTCGGGCAAGCCCGGCAAGCCGTCGCTCACGCTTGAGTCGAACACCAAGGAAGGCGCTCGCGTCGTCGCGCACAGCCCCGCGCACGGAACGATGATCGTGACGGCGTCGGCGCAACAGCCGCTCGAGTGGATCTTCTGCGAAAACGAAACAAATGTGCGCCGTATTTTCGGCGCCGAAGGCGCGGGGCCGTTCAAGGACGGCTTCAATGACTACCTCGTCGACGGCGACGAGCTGGCAATCCGGCGCGACAAGGGCACCCGCGCCGCCGCGCATGTGTGCCTGCGCTTCGCGCCTCATGAGCGCTCGGTGCTGTACCTGCGCTGGCGTCCCGAATCGGCTGCGGATGCCGTGCCGCTCGACATGGAAGCGCTCTTCGCGCGCCGGCAGGCGGAAGCCGACGAATTCTATGCTGCGCTTCAGCACGACATCCCCGACGCGGATGCGCGGCTCGTGCAGCGCCAGGCGCTCGCCGGCATGCTGTGGACGAAGCAGTACTACCAGTTCGACGTGACGCGCTGGCACGACGGCGACCCCGGGCAACCGAATCCACCGGGAGCACGCAGGCACGGCCGCAACGCGGACTGGCGGCACATGTGCAATGGCGACATCGTGTCGATGCCCGACAAGTGGGAATACCCGTGGTACGCATCGTGGGATCTTGCATTTCATGCGGTCGCGTTCGCCGTGATCGATCCCGACTTCGCGAAGAAGCAATTGCTGCTGCTCGTGAAGGAACGCTATATGCATCCGAACGGGCAATTGCCGGCCTACGAGTGGGCGTTCGGCGATGCGAATCCGCCGGTTCATGCATGGGCCACATGGCGTGTGTACGAACTCGACCGCGAGGTGACCGGCGTCGGCGACCACGAATTTCTCGAAGTCATGTTCCACAAGTTGCTGCTCAACTTCTCGTGGTGGGTCAACCGCAAGGACGCCGAGGACCACAACATCTTTCAGGGCGGCTTTCTCGGGCTCGACAACGTGGGCATCTTCGACCGGTCTTCGCCGCTGCCCACCGGCGGCCGCATTGATCAGGCCGATGGCACGGCATGGATGGCCTCCTACGCGCTCGACCTGATGCAGATCGGACTCGAACTGGCGATGACGAACAGCGCGTACGTCGAAATCGCGGTGAAGTTCTTCGAGCACTTTCTGTACATCGCGGAAGCGGTCAGTTGCGGCGAAGGGTGCAGAACAGGGTTATGGGACGCACAAGACGAATTCTTCTACGACGTACTCCACCTGCCGGACGGCACCCGTGTGCCGATGCGCATTCGTTCGATCGTCGGCCTGATTCCGCTATTCGCCGTACACGTGCTCGAGGATCGCGTGTACGGCCATCTGCCGGGATTGCGCGAACGGCTGGCGTGGTTTCTCGATCATCGGCCGAATCTCGCCAGGCTGGTGTCGCGCTGGACCGAACCCGGCACGGGTAACACCACGCTGCTGTCGTTGTTGCGCGGACAGCGGATGACCGCGCTGCTGCGCCGCGCACTCGATGAAGCCGAGTTTCTCTCCGGGCACGGCGTGCGGGCGCTGTCCCGTGTGCATCGCGACGCACCTTATGTCTTCGACCATGATGGCGTGAACGTCTGCATTCAATACCAGCCGGCCGAATCAGACTCGCGCGTATTCGGCGGCAATTCGAACTGGCGTGGGCCGGTCTGGATACCGGTCAACTACCTGCTGATCGAATCGCTATATGAGTTCCATCGCTACTACGGCAATGAGTTTCGCGTCGAGTACCCGACCGGATCGGGCAAGCGTTTTTCGCTGAGTGAGATTGCCGACGACCTCGCACGGCGCGTCACCACGCTCTTTCTCAAAGATGCACAAGGCGTGCGGCCGGCGATGGCGGCCTATCCGATGCTGCAAGCCGACCCGCGGTCGCAAGATCTCATCCTGTTCCATGAGTACTTTCACGGCGACAACGGACGCGGTGTCGGCGCTTCGCATCAGACCGGCTGGAGCGGGCTCGTGGCGCTGCTCTTGCAGCCGCGCATGATGAAGCTGTCCCATGTTGCGGCTGATGTTGCGTCGGTGGAGGCGCCAGTGGTGGAAGACACCGCACCGGCCATGGGCCGGTAGCGTTTGGGCCGCTGGAATCGGCGGCCACCAGCCGGAACGAAAGCTGGTGGCCGCCGCTGCATTCGACATCTCGGGCATTGCTGCCGCGCAAACTTGTCCTTAACGGTTGACCACGCTCCTCGGCATCGTCAGCACGATGGCCGCCGCCACGAGCAACGAGGCTGCCACGCAATACAGACCCATGTCGGTGCTGTGCGTCATATCCTTGATCCAGCCGACCAGATAGGGACTGACAAAGCCCGCCAGATTGCCGACCGAATTGATCAGCGCAATGCCCGCGGCCGCTGCCGCGCCACCCAGGAATGCAGGCGGGATCGCCCAGAACTGGCACAGTGCACCAAGGATGCCGATCGTGGCGAACGTGAGGGACACGACAGCCAGCGCGACGCTGTGGGGCACCAGCGTGCTCGCCACCAGGCCGATTGCGCCGATCACGGCGGGCAGCGCCACATGCCAGCGCCGCTCCTTGCTCCGGTCCGAACTGCGTCCCAGCAGCACCATCGCGATGGCCGCGGCGCCGTAGGGGATCATCGTCAGCAGGCCGACATTGAAAGCGTCGTTCACGCCCGAGGCCTTGATGAGCGTGGGCAGCCAGAAGCTGATGCCGTACAGGCCCATGATGATGCCGAAGTAGCACAGGCACAGCACCCACACTCGCCTGTTGGTGAATGCGCCGCTTGCGCTATGCACCTCGATGTGCCCTGACTCGTTCGCGAGCCCCTTCTCGAGCTGCGACTTTTCTTCAGCGCTCAGCCATTTCGCCGCGCTGATCTTGTCGTCGAGGTAAAACAGCACGGCAATGCCGCCGATAATGGAAGGCAGCGCTTCGAGCAGGAACAGCCAGCGCCAGCCCACCATGCCGCCCGTGCCGTTGAAGGTGTTCAGTATCCAGCCCGACAGCGGACCGCCAATGACGCCGGCAATTGGAATCCCCGTCATGAACATCGCGGTGATCTTTGCGCGGCGCGAGGACGGGAACCAGTAGGTCAGATAGAGGATGATGCCCGGAAAGAATCCGGCCTCAGCGACGCCGAGCAGGAAGCGCAGCACGTAGAAGGCGGTAGGCGTCTTCACGAAAATCATCGCGGCGGAAATCACGCCCCAGCTGAGCATGATTCGGGCGATCCATTTGCGCGCGCCGAAACGATGCAGCGCGATGTTGCTCGGCACTTCAAAGATGAAATAGCCGATAAAGAAAATACCCGCGCCCAGGCCGTAGATGGTTTCGCTGAACTTGAGGTCGGTCAGCATCTGCAGCTTGGCAAAGCCTACGTTGACCCGGTCCAGATAAGCGAAGAC
Source organism: Paraburkholderia sp. RL18-101-BIB-B (assembly GCF_046026985.1). NCBI lineage: Bacteria > Pseudomonadati > Pseudomonadota > Betaproteobacteria > Burkholderiales > Burkholderiaceae > Paraburkholderia > Paraburkholderia sp. RL18-101-BIB-B. The sequence continues at coordinate 56,861 of NZ_JARESV010000020.1, read as the reverse complement.
GTAACAGATAAAGAGGAAAGGAATCAGCCGCCACGTCACCTTGGCGTAGGTCCGGTCGTCGGCATTGGCTGGCGTGACGACATCGCCGTAAGCGGACTTCAACATCGTTGTCTCCTTGAATCGCCGCCGGCGCGCTTGACTGTCGCGCCAGTGCGGCTTGTTGTGTATGCGACGGCCTATGCTGGCCGTTCAGTCGAACATGTCCGGGCTGGTCTGCACGAGCTGGTCATAGATGGGCTGGAAATGCAGCCAGCCGATGTATTCGCTGCCGACGTGTTCGCGGCTATAGCGCGCGCTGTGCTCCGGCACCATGACGGGTTTGATGCCGGTGGCCTCGACCAGCAACTGCTGCTGGCAGCAGCGCTCCAGCGCGATGAACCAGAACGCGGCGGCTTCGATGCTGTGGCGGCTCACCGTCAGCAGCCCGTGATTCTGGTGAATCGCCGCCTTGACGTTTTTGAAGTAGTCGGCAACCGACAGCCCGGCCTCTTCCTCGACCGCGACTACGCCGGCCTCGTCCTTGATCACGATATGGTCTTCATAGAAGGCCGCGGCATCCTGGGTGATCGGGTCCAGGGGACGTCCGAGCGCCGCGAACGCGGTGCCGTAGACGGTGTGCGCATGGCACATCGCCACGATGTCGGGATTGGCTTCATGCACCGCGGCATGCAGGACGAAGCCGGCGCGGTTGAGCGCGTACTTGCCTTCGACGACTTTGCCCGTATGGTCGGCCAGGATCAGGTTGGAGAGCTTCACCTGGGAGAAATGCACGGCCATCGGATTGGTCCAGTACAGTTCCGGGAACTCGGGATCACGCACGGTGAGGTGGCCGGCGAAACCGTAATCGAGATGGTGCAGCGCAAAGGCGCGGCATGCGGCCACGAGGCGTTCCTTGCGGTGCTGGCGCTCCTGCGCAAAGGACGAAAAGTCGGGCAGCTCGGGGAACTTCAGCCCTGCCTGCTTCGGCCGATAGATGGAATTGTTCGAAGGATGCGAAATCGTGCGGCGCAGTTCGGCCTGCTGCGCGCTGCTATCGTTTTTTCCAGTGCCGGTGCTCATGGTGTCTCCTGTGTTGACGGTGATCGCATGCCGCTAACGATAAGGAAACACCCGGCGCCGATCTAGGCGCGCCGGACAATAGGATTTATTACGCCGATATATAAATGCCGGGCGCCTAGGGCTTCTGCCAGGGCGGCTCGCGGAAGACTTCGACGAAGTAGTCGATGAAGGCGCGGATGCGCGGCACCAATTGGCGCTCGGGCAGATAGACGACATGGATCGCGGTGTCGTCCTTCGCCTGGTACTCCGAGAGGAGCGGCACCAGATCGCCTCGGCGGATCGCGGGCAAGGCAAGGTGGGCGGCGAGTCGCATGATGCCCACGCCGGCCACGCACAGCTGGAACAGGGTCGTGCCGTCGGTGCTGCGGAAACTACCCTGCACCACGACGCGTTCGAGCCTGCCGTTGATCATGAACGGCCACTGGTTCAGATGCTCGCGCGGCGACTCCCAGGTCAGGCAGGCGTGCCTGGACAGGCCGAGCGGCGTCACGGGCGTGCCGTGCGCGGCGAGATAGTCCGGCGAAGCGACGACGATTCGTTGCAGGTCGCAGAGCTTTCGGCTGCGCAAAGAGGAATCCTGCAGCCGGCCCATGCGGACCGCGACATCGAAGTTGTCCTCGATCAGGTTGACGTTGGAGTCCGACAGGGAAAAATGCACGCACAACTTCGGATAGGACGACAGGAAACCGGGCAACGCGGGCACCAGTTGATCCATGCCAAACGCCTGAGGCACGCTGATGCGCAAGTTGCCGGTCGGCTCGCTGGAGCGGACCTGCGCTTCCGCTTCCTCCAGGCTATCGAGAATGTCGTTGCAGGACGAAAGAAAACGCTCGCCTTCGTGGGTGAGCCGCTGCGTGCGCGTCGAACGATGCAGCAGTTGCACGCCGAGCCTGCGCTCGAGACTGTTGACGCTTTGACTGACAAAGGGCTGGCTGACCCCCAGAAGATTCGCCGCCGCGGTGAAGCCGCCGGCCTCCACGACCGCCTTGAAGACGCGCATCTCGAGCAATCTTTCATCTTTCATCTGTCGAATCCATGTGCAGCAACGGGCTGCACAATTTACCCGGTTTGGCTTCGATACCTTCCCTGTCCGCTATCTACGGATCGTGGAAAGCATGGCTCTTACTGAGGCTGATTCCATGGCCTGCGGCTTGCCAAACGTCACATCATGCCGCCGGCGGCGGTACTTGTGCTGCCGGCGCCGGACGAAGATGAGGACGCCGCTGTAAGCGGATGGGCGAGCCCCGCCGCTGACAGGAGCGCGACGGCGGCCTGATCGGGCATGCCGTTGGTGTCGATCGCGCCCGCTGCCGCCAGCGCGTCGAGATCGCTGTCGACGCCGGCTTGCCCAACATTAAACGGCGTCGTCAGAAACGCCGGCGCCGTCAGCGTGACACCGTAGCGCTGTTGCAGATTGGTGACGACCGCCGATTGCGCAGCAAGCACATCGGCCTGATTCGCTAGCACTTGCTGGAACTGTGCGTTACTCGGGAAGCCCGCAATCAGAGCGGTCTCGGTGGTGCCAAGTTGAGAAGCGAGATAGACCAGCATCAACTCGGTCTCTGGCGTCGTATTGAAGGTGCCGCCGGCAAATGCGAGCGAATGCAGGCTCGTGCCGCCGGAGGTCACGGTAAGGATGCAGGGCAGCGCGGCGTTGAACGTGAGGGTGTAGTGCCCACCGCCGTCCGACAGGGTGGAGCCCGAACCCTGAGCACAACTGACGCTGACCGCCGCGCTGGCGAGCGCCTTGCCGGTGGCGGCCGTCCCGGATAGCGTGACGTCGGGCACGCTATTTCCGCTGACACACCCGCCGAGGCTAATGCAGGTATTTCCGCCGCACGCGACGAGCGTTGCAAGCGAAGCCACGCAAATTGCAGCCACTGCCGGGCGAACGAAACACGCATAGTGAGTGTTCATGGTTGCCTGCCATTGATAGATCGGGATCGGACAATCGGTTTCACGCAAAAGACCGGCGCTACGTTTTATTTTAGCGTCCGATGCCCCGAGGTCGTTGCAACCTCAATCAGATTCGCTGTGTTATCGGCTGGTGAACGAATACAAGGAGATCGACGCCGCTCGCGTGATCAGAGACATCGCGTCGGCGCGCTACCGCATGACAAGCCGGAAAGGACCTTCGAGACGAGGATCGCCTGGCGCAATACGCCGGCCTAATCTGATGGATTGCAGTCCGAGGACGAAGGCGCGGTTCAGGACACGGCGACGGCATAAACCGCGCCGGAATCAACCGGGTGTTCGGCAACCCGGAAGAGACCCGGGAACGATGCTAGCCGTGCGCGCGGACCCGTTTGCCCGCCGCACCGTCGTGACGGGCGGGATCGCCGTGCGAAATGCCGCGCTCCGCACGATCCGCCTCCTCGTAGCTTGCGAACAACTGGCACACGGCTCCCGCATCGAGACAGCCATGCAGCAGTTCGCGGAACCGATGGTCACAGAAGCGCTGCGCGACATCGGCCAGCAGCCGCAGGTGCGTGCTGTTTGCCCATTCCGGGACGAGCAGGACGACCACGTCGCTCACCGGTTTGCCATCGGGGGCATCGAACGGAATCGGCGTCGCGGGACGAACGTAAAAAGCCATGGCCTGGCGCAGCAATCGTATTTGACCGTGCGGCACGGCTACGCCCTGGCCGAGGCCTGTCGAGCCTAGCGCCTCACGTGCCGTGAGCCCTGCAGCCACGCCCGTTGCCGGTAACCCATAGTGCCGTTCGAAGAAACGGCCGAACTGCGCGAAAAGTGTCTCCCGGTCAGCCACGTCCAGGCCGAGCAGAACATGATGCGGTGTAAGCAGTTGCGCAAGGGTGTCCCCTTTTTCAACCGCTTCGATGCCGTTGGATGGCGAGTCGGCGCGCGGCTCGCCATCCATCAAATCCCGCCAGGCGTCCGTCGGCGCCTCGGGGATTTCAAGCAGCCGCCCCACCTCGGCGGCCGGCGCCAGATGCGCGAGCCGTTGAATCGCTCCGTTGACTGCGTCCTTGGGTAGATAGAGCGATAACCGCACGCGGCCCGTTCCGTGCAGCGGCGCGACACGAATGGTCCATTGCTGATCGCCGCAGTCTCGGATCAGCGCCTGGCGCAATGGCGTGGCGTGCTGGGCGTCCAGGGTGACCCGCATCATCACATTGCGGCCTGGCGCGGACCGCGAGCGGTCATGGGGCTGAGTTTTGCCGAGTCCAAGAAGAGTCCGTAGACCAACCAGCGCGCGACTCATGGCGGCTCCTGTGCATTGTCTGTCATCAGGTTAACCAAATCGCCGTTAACTTGCTGTAAATAATCGCTGCGACGCGCAAACAGATCAGAGCGTCGTGGACAGGCATCGCTTGCCGTTTCGCAAGAAGCTGCGACCGGATACCGTGCGGCCTCGACCAAACGCGAGGTTGACGGCAACGAGCGCACGGTTATTGGTGGTCGCGCGCAGTCGGCCCACGGGTGTCCCTGCCGGAGCGACGGACCGCTTGGGGCGGTTGCCCAATGGTCCGCAGGAACGCGCGCCTCATTCGCTCCCGATCCGAGAAGCCGACTTCGTCTGCGATCACATCCAGTGATAAACGCCCTTTTTCCAGCAATAGCCTCGCGGCTTCCACTCGCAAATGTTCAACGGCTTTGGCGGGAGATTGGCCCGTTTCAGCACTGAACGCCCGACTGAACTGGCGTGGGCTGAGGCCTGCGACGTCGGCTAATTCCTCGACGGTCAAGGCATTGCGCAGATTGGCGTTCGCATGGTCGATCGCTTTCTGGATCCGGTCGGATTTAGGCTCCAGGTCGAGCAACGTGGAGAACTGCGATTGCCCGCCGGCGCGGCGATGATAAACGACGAGCTTGCGGGCGACGGCGCGTGATACGTCCTGACCATGATCCTTCTCGATCATGGCGAGCGCCATGTCGATCGTGGCTGTCATGCCTGCCGACGTCCAGATCGGTCCGTCGACGATGAAAATCTGGTCCTCTTCGACGGCTATCTCGGGAAAACGGCACTGCAGATCGTGCGCGAAGCGCCAATGTGTCGTCGCTCGTCGACCGTCCAGCACCCCTGCTTCAGCCAGGATAAAAGCGCCCGTGCAGGGTGCCGCGATGCGCCGCGACGTACTCAGCGCGCGCCTGACGAAGGCTGTCAATGCGGCAGAGACGATGTCGATCTCGACGCCGGAGCCAAACATGACGGTGTCGAACGCGGCGTCGCTGAATGGCTGCGTTTCTACACGGATACCTGCCGAGGACAATACAAGGCCGCCCTCTTCAGACAGAACCGTCACCTGGTATGCCTGCTCTGCGAGCACGACGTTCGCCAGTTCAAAGGCGGTGACCGCCGCGAAGCCCATTAGATAGAAATTCGGGAATACAACGAAGCCGATCGTGTGCATAGCGTGCCGAGGTCATGTCCTGAATCGCTTGTATATATGACATTTGAGACATGGTCAACGACGCTTATTCTCTACCCATACCGCTCCGGCGCAAAAAGCCGGCCGGATGGACCCCGTGATCGCGTGCCAGTCCAAGCGCGACGCGCGTCTTCCAACTCAACCTCAAACCGCTTATTGCAAGAGCTTTCGTATGGACCGTCGACTACTGATACTGGCCGTGGGCATGTTCGCAATGGGTACCGACAACTTCGTGGTCGCCGGTATTCTTCCAGGCGTCGCTGCATCGCTGAATACATCCGTCAGCCTCGCCGGGCTGATGGTCACCTTTTACGCCTTGACTTACGCGTTGGCTGCCCCGGTCATGGCGGCTTTGGCGGGCGGCTGGCCGCGCAAGCTTCTGCTGGTTTCCGCGCTCGGTATCTTCGTCGCCGGCAACATGCTCAGCGCGGTCGCTACGGACTTGCACTGGGTTTTATTTAGCCGGGCTCTGTCGGGATTCGGCGCAGCTTTGTTCTCGCCTACTGCATTGGGCGTTGCTTCTGCGCTTGCCCCGCCCGAAAAACGCGGCCGAGCGTTGGCTGCGGTCACAGCCGGCTTGACGGGAGCGACAGCTCTCGGCTCGCCGATCGGCACGTTTATCGGCGGTTTCGGAAGCTGGAGAACGACTCTCTGGTTCGTCACCCTGCTCGGGGTCGTGGCGATGATCGGCGTCTGGACGATGCTGCCATCCGTTCCCCGGCCTGCATCTGTCAGGTTGCGAGAACGGCTTGCGCCGGTCCGCGATGTGCGGATCGCGCTCACCTTGCTCACTTCGCTATTCGCCTTTGGCGGGTTCCTCATGGTGTACACGTATGCGGGCGTGGTGCTGCAGCGTGTCACGCACGGCGACGGACGCATTCTCGCCGGGATGTTTTTGCTCTGGGGCGTGGCGGCGACGGCCGGGAACCTCTTATCCGGCCGCCTTGTGGACCGATTCAAGAGCCGCAACATCATCAATGCGATGCTGTGGCTTGCCATCATCAATTTTTGTGCGTTGCCGTGGACATCCGCGCATGCATTCAGCACTGCAGTTGCGCTCACGATCTGGGGCATATGCGGCTGGGGGCTCATCGTCCCGCAACAACATCGGCTCGTTCAGCTCTCGCCGGGCGTGGCACCCCTGCTGCTGGCCCTCAACAATACCGCGACATACATCGGGCTTGCCTGCTCCGGCGTGCTTGGCGGTGCAGTGCTCGAGTCGATCGGCGGGCAGTACCTGAGTCTGGTTGCGGCCGCGCTGATTGCGATCGCTTTCCTGTTCGCCGAAGCCGCGCATCGTTGCATGAAACCGCCGTGCATACAGTACCGCGCGACGACCCATCGTCGCGAGACCGAGACCGTCTGATTCGCCGCGATCGTCGTCGATACCGAAGATCACGTCTTGACCACACCTGTTAAACAACATGGACAGTGACATGCAACGTCTCGACTACACCCAAGTTGCGTCAGCGCTCACTATCGCGATAGGGTTGATGAACATGTACAACCGTCGATTCCAGCAAACTATTGTATCCACCGGTTGAATCCGACCTCGCGGCAACGTGACGGTGTTTCGCTACAAGGCATAACGGATACATTTGCACGCAACGCGTCTGCGCCACAACGTAGATCAGGTACGTTCGCTAACACACATACTGGAGCATGTCGGTGCGGTAATTTCCGCGTGTCGTGCGTCTTGTTCACTGCATTCCTTTCTGCGGATATCGCTTCGGGTAGCGTAACCCGTCCCGAGAAGCTATCTTTCCTATACCCAGTCTGCCAAGGGCAGGATAGTGTCCACAATCCAAAGCGATAAGGACCGCATTACTGCCCTGTCGACGCTTCTGATCGGCACCCTCCTCATCTTGTCTTCACCCGTAAGTGCACAGGAATTCTCGCTGCTGGCCGGCCCTCTCGTGAGTGACAGTGCAAACACCTATTCGTGGGACGCCACTTATCGCGAAGGCCTCGGCCGCTACGCCGCGTGGAGCTTTTCCTGGATCAACGAAGGTCACATTCCGCAGCACCATCGTGACGGCCAGACCGTGCAAGCCTGGGGGCGTCTGCCGTTGTGGAACGACCGGTTCGAGCTATCGGCCGGCACCGGGCCGTACCGATACTTCGACACAACCGCGGCTCAATCCGGCGGTGACTATTCGAACACGCACGGCTGGGGTCTCTTGTGGAGCGTACGCGCCGCATATTATTTCGATCGCCGGTGGATTGCGCAGGCGCAGTTGAATCACGTCCAGGTGTTTGGCGGTCCAGACACGACCGCGCTGCTGTTCGGCATCGGCTATCAACTCGAAGCCAAGGGCGAGCCCGGTCCACGACAGCGCCCGATACCACGGACAACGAAGGTGACGAATAACGAAGTCACCGCGATGTTCGGCAAGACGATCCTGAACAGCGACAACTCCGAGTCGGCCAATGCCGGAAGTCTCGAATACCGGCGCGGGTTGTGGCGCTATGTGGATGTGACGGCCTCATACATCCACGAAGGAGGGAAAATCCAGTCGCGCCGCGACGGTATTGCCGCGCAATTTTGGGCGACCCGCGCTTTCTTCGACGATGAACTCACGCTGTCGATCGGCGTTGGGCCCTATGTCTCCATCACACACAACGATGACCTTCCGCAAAACCGCACCGGCGACGGCCGCGTCTCGGCGCTCGTAGCCGTATCAGCGAGTTACCGGCTCGGCCAGCACTGGCTCACACGTATCACATGGAACCGCATCGTCACGCGCTACGACCGCGACACGGATCTGATCGAAGCCGGAGTAGGCTTGCGCTTTTGAGGCCTTGCCGGCCATCGCTCAAAGCAACCATGAGCCGCGTGAGAGATATCCCGCCGAGATCTTCCGGGCAGAAACCATTGGCCTAAGGTCCTATTGCCAGGCGCCTGCCTCGCGACGATAGTTGATGAATGAGCGATCCTACAGGCCGCGCAACATGCAATGCCAGCTCACAGGACATGATTTGTGCCGCAAGGACGATTCACGTGTGTAGGCGAGCGCCTTCCCCGGGGGGCGCGTAATCCACACACGCAACGCGATCCGCGCACGGCCGGTCCGCTACCAACGAAGCCTTAGCGTCTCAAAGGAGCAGTTCATGACGAACGCAAAATTTCTCGTCATCGCCGCCTTGGTGGCCGTGGCGCCCGCGGCATGGGCACAGCAGGAAGCCGACACGCAAGTGACGAGAGCGCCTGGCTCGGTCACCATCAAGGGAACGAGGAGCGTGACGGCCACTGTGCAGGACATTGATCGCGAGACAAGAACTGTCCTGCTAAAGGGCAAAAACGGCAAGGTCGTCGAGGTGGAAGTCGGGGACGAGGCACGCAACTTTGACCAGCTCAAGGTTGGCGACATCGTCACAGTCGTTTACCGTGAAGCACTTAGCCTGAACCTGAAGAAAGGAGGCGACGGCATTAGTTCGGTCGAAGAGCGCCCGTCGATGGAGCGCGCACCCGCTGGCGGCAAGCCCGGCGGCACCGTAGGCCGGGAAGTGAAAATCGTGGCTAATGTCGTCGCCGTCAATCCAAAAAACAAGACCGTCACGTTGAAAGGTCCAAAGGGCAACACACTAGACCTGATAGTGCAAGACCCCGAACAGTTCGCCAACATCAAAAAGGGTGATCAGGTGGAGGCCCTGTACACCGAGGCCCTCGCGATATCCGTGGAGCCGGCGGTCAAGAAGTAGACACCCAAAGATTCATTACATCCTGCTCGCGCTGTTGTACTGGCCGCGGGCCGCCCCTGCCAACGCTCGCACGCGACGTTTCGACTCTCGTCGCTACTGCAGTGTTGGCGTGCGGGCAACTGAAATCACTTCAGGTGGCGGCCGTTAGCCCACCGCGCCTCACTCCGATGCCGTTGGATGGACAAGCCAGCGCAAACCCGCGCGATGGCACGACATATGCATTGTTCTTGCAAGCGTCCGGCCGCTCGTCCAGTCCTCATCCTCTACTCACCTAAGGAGCGCATCATGAAAGCACTAACGATCATGGACCTTTCCACGTCCATTGACCTGGACCGCGAGGCGATGGCCGAAGTTCACGGAGGCCGCATGAAGCTCATCGGCCAACATGCCAACGGCGCAATATTGACATCGGCCGACGGGGATCCCGTGGGCGTTTACGTCGACGGCGTGCTGCAGAATTCCGTTGGCGACGGCTATTACCACGTTTGATATGGCGCGGCGAGGCGCGCGCTCTATGGCGCGCTCCGTCGAGAATTTCAGCCTTTCCACGATCTACTGCGAAATCAGCGTGCCGTGCAATGAAGCGCGCGGGCACTCCGCAATGGCAGTGTTCCGCTAGACCGCCGCTTCCCGATAGTTCCGGAACTTCGACATCTGTCCGATTCCTGGGTTAAAGCAGTTGCAAGGATCGAGTTGCTGATAGAACGCCGCAAGCTGGGGCTTCGCGCGGTAAAGATGGCCGACGTTATGTTCCGCCGGATATTCGGCGCCGCGGCGGTCCAGCAGCGTCCACATCTTGTGTTCGACGTCGACGCAGTCGTTGCCCTTCTTGACGATGTAATCCTGATGGAACACGTGGCACAGGAAGTGGCCGTAGTACAACTTGATGGAGATCGATTCCTCGATGTCGGGCGGCAGCGTCTCGATCCAGTCGCGATCGTTGCGGCGCAGTGCGATATCGAGCGCAACGATGTCTTCCACCTCGCGGGTGTGCACGGCACGATAGCGAACCGCGGCGCCGGCGGCGGCGAAGCGATGCAGGAACGCTTTCCTGCCCTCCTCATCGGTGCATTCGAAATAACCACCCGTCGCCTTCGCAAAGTAGCCGGAGAGGAACGCGCGGGTTTCGTCGACGCTCTCAGCGGCGACCTTCAGCATCAGGTGATGCTCGTACTTGTCGCGGTACTGTTTCATTCGCGGCGGCAAATGGCTCGGGAACAGCCGGCTCGCGGCCTGCATGACGCGATCGGTGAAATGCGAAGGGAGAAAGCCGAGACGATCGAACAGCGCGTCGAAACGGCTCTTTAGTCCGAACAGCGCGGGGAGCCGCGACGTGCCGAGATAGTTGATCGCCAGAAAAGTATCCTTACCGTATTCTTCAGCGACGTCGAAAGCGTCCCGATGGAGATATTCGCCCGAGATCGGCAAGAATTTGAAGTCGTGCAGCGCGTGGCGGCGGATCTCGGTGAGTTCGTCGGGATGGTTTGTGCCGATATAGAACACCTTGGCGTTCTGTTCGATCGGAAACGTGTCGAGCCTCACTGCGAACACCATCAGCTTGCCAGCCGAGCCTGACGCTTCATAAAGACGCTGCGGGTCGGCATTGAAGCGCGCCGGCGTGTCGGCATCGACCTCACGCACATGGCTCGCGTAACCGTGATCCGACCCGGCGCCCACGTTGTGCCGGACATCGGAATCCGAGAACTCGCCGTGCTCGAGCCGGCCAAGCATATCCTCGGGCGTCTCACCGAGCTGAATCCCGAGATGGTTGACGAAGTGCAGCTTGCCCGTTTCATCGACCTGCGCAAATGCCGCCATTTCCGTATACGCCGGGCCACGCTGCACCAGTGCACCGCCCGAGTTGTTGCAGACACCACCAAATACCGACGCTCCGATGCAACTCGAGCCAATCACCGAGTGCGGCTCCCGGCCAAGAGGCTTCAGCGTTTTTTCCAGCTGGTCGAGCGTAGCGCCGGGCAGGCAGACGACCTGCTTGCCACCGTCGATCACAAACACCTTTTTCATACGGCTCGTGCTAACGATCACGATGTCGCGATCATAGTCGTCGCCATCGGGCGTCGAGCCGGCAGTGAGGCCCGTATTCGACGCCTGCGTGATCACGATCATGTTCGCCGCTACACATGCCTGCAGTACTTTCCATTGCTCGACGATCGTGCCTGGCCGGACCACCGCGAGCGCCGTGCCCCTGCCAAAACGAAAGCCGGTCCGGAAGCGGCGGGTTGCGGCGTCATCGGTCAACGTATGTTTCTTGCCGACGATGCTGCGTAACTCCGCGATCAACGTGTGAGCCACGTCGGGCCGGGCGGCTACCCATGGTGTGTGCGCTGCTGACATCGATTTCTCCTCGTGAGGCGTTGGGCGCGATGCGCGTCGCCTGGGTCCAGCGAATTCGGCTGCGACCTTTGAGCGCATCGGATTGACACGAAGGTTAAAATCAGTCCAGTCATTAGTCCAATATCTTGAAGTCGCTATTTGGAGACGAAAAACATATGGAATTTCGCCAATTGCGTTACTTCCTCGCGGTCGCCGAACACCTGCATTTCACCGATGCCGCGACTCATCTGGGCATCGCCCAGCCACCGTTGAGCCAGCAGATCCTGAAGCTCGAACGGGAAATCGGCACGCCGCTGTTTATCCGTCATCCGCGTCGCGTCGAATTGACTGAGGCAGGACGACTCTTTCGCGAACGCGCGCGACGCATCGTCGAGGACGCGCAGCAGGCGTTCGTCGAGGTGCAGAACGCCGGACGCGGAGAGACCGGGCGGCTTTCGCTCGGTTTCGCGGGTTCGACGGTGTTTCATCCAGCGGTCGCGATGACCATGCAGCGCTACCGGCATGCGTATGAGCGCGTGTCGATCAGTTGCGAGGAGAGCAACAGTTCGCTGCTGCTGGATAAAGTCGCCGAGCGGCAGATCGATGCCGCCCTGGTGCGCATGCCGCTGAACTGCCGGGAGCTGATTGTCGAACCGCTCGTCGACGAAGACATGTTGGCGGTGTTGCCGACGAATCATCGCTTGAACCGGCGACGGCGCATCGATCTGGCGGATCTTGCAAACGATCCGTTCATCCTTTTTCCACGTCCCATTGGCCCGGATTTGTATGACTCGATCATCGGCGCCTGCCGCGAAGCCGGCTTCGCGCCTTCGATTGGCATGGAGTCGCCGCAGATCTCATCGGCGGCCAATCTCGTGGCGGCTGGATTCGGCGTTGCGGTGGTTCCCGCATCGATCCGGCAGATCCAGGTCGAAAGCGTGTCGTATCACGCGCTGCGGGGCAATCCGCTGTCGACGGGTATCGCGTTGATTCATCGGCAACGCGAAAAGTCCCCGACTGTACTGAACTTTGTGAGGATTTTGCGGCAACAACGAGTCGCCGCCCGCAAGGGGTGACGGTACGGTGCCACACGAGTTAAGAACCGCCCCCGTGGCGCGAATGCCGGATCCTATAAAAGGATTCCGATTCAATTCATTCGTACACTTCCGGGCCGACGCACCCGTTCGGCTACGAGCCGGACTACCGCCCTGGATGCGCGCCGGCTGGCGTCGACTGCCGGACGACGAGAACCGGGATCTGACTGTGCGTCAGGACCTTCTGGGTCTCGCTGCCGAGCAAAAATGCCCGCATGCCACTTCGACCGTGCGACGCCATGACAATGAGATCGCAGTTCTGCTCTGCTGCAACGCTGATAATCGCCTCATAAGGATGGGCGCGGCTCGTGGCAACTATATTGCACTCGACACCAGCTTGCGCAGCGGCTTTTTTGATAACTTCCAGGTAGTCGTCCGCACGCTGTCGCGCGGCCTGAATGATTCGATCCTCGTTGTCCGCGATCATCTCCGTGCCATAAGCGAGGACATGAAACTCCGGAATGACATGGAGGCCCGTGACTTTGGCTCCGCTTTCCACGGCGAGCGTGACCGTCATCTGAATGGCGGCCTCGGAAAGCGTCGAGCCGTCGGTCGGCACCAGCAGATGCTTGAACATACGTTTCTCCCGCGCGACCCGGCCGGCTCGCGTTGAAATCCTGCGCGGCGCCTCTACCACCTGAACCCGGTGAACCTGAATCAGAGGCGGCCTCTTTGAGTATAGTCACCCTCGCCTCACAGGCACTGCGTATCGTCAAAACGAAGCCTGCCCGCCTCGTTATGTCCGGTCCGAATGTTCAGTTTAAATATCGAAATAGAGGTAAAACTCCCAGGGATGCGGACGCAATTTGATCGGCTCGATCTCGTGTCTGCGCTTGTAGTCGATCCAGGTCTGCAGCACGTCGTCGGTGAAAACATCGCCTTTGCGCAGGAACGCAGTGTCGTCCTCCAGCGCTGCGAGCGCCGCGTCGAGCGAGCCCGGAACCTGGCGTATGTTGCGGGCTTCTTCGGGCGAAAGGTCGTAGATGTTGCGGTCGAGCGGGTCGCCCGGATCAGTCTTGTTCTCAATCCCGTCGAGACCGGCCATCAGCATCGCCGCGAAGGCAAGGTACGCATTGGCCGACGGGTCCGGACAGCGAAACTCGACGCGCCGCGCATTCGGCGAATCCGAATACATCGGGATGCGCGCCGCTGCCGAACGGTTGCGCTGCGACATCGCGAGATTGACCGGCGCCTCGTAGCCCGGCACCAGACGCTTGTATGAATTGGTGGTCGGGGCGCAAAAAGCCATCAGCGCAGGTGCATGTTGCAGCAAGCCGCCAATGTACCAGCGGCACAGGTCGGAAGTCAGCGCCCAGCCGTTCGCGTCGTAAAAGAGATTCTCGTCGTCTTTCCACAGGCTTTGGTGGCAATGCATACCGCTCGCGTTGTCGGCAAACAGCGGCTTCGGCATGAAAGTTGCCACTTTTCCGTGCCGGCGCGCGACGTTCTTGCAAACGTACTTGTAGATCATCACGTTGTCGGCCATGCGCGTGAGCGTGGCAAACCGCATGTCGATTTCGTTCTGGCCGGCGGTGGCTACCTCATGGTGGTGCACTTCGATCTGCACGCCGACCTGCTGCAGTGTCAACGCGATCTCCGAGCGGATTTCCTGCAGCGTGTCGTGAGGCGGAACCGGGAAATAGCCCTCCTTGTAGCGCTGTTTATAGCCGAGATTGCCGCCACCATACGCACCCTCGTCACGACCTGTATTCCAGTCGCCATCGGACGACTCGACATAGTAAAAGCCGCAATGCTGGTCCTGACCGAAGCGGATCGAGTCGAAGATGAAGAACTCGAGTTCGGGTCCGACATAGCAAGTGGTCGCAATGCCGGTTTGGCGTAGATAGTTTTCCGCCTTTTTCGCCACAAAGCGCGGATCGCGTGAATAGGGCTGCTGCAAAATCGGGTCGACGACGTCGCAGATGATCGACAGAGTCGGCGTGTCATAAACCGGATCGACAAAAGCGGTCGCCGGATCGGGTCTGAGCAGCATGTCCGATTCGTGGATCTCCTGAAAGCCGCGGATCGACGAGCCGTCAAAGCCGATGCCGGCGTCGAACAGGTCCGGGTGAACCTCAGGCAGCGTGATCGAGAAGTGCTGCCAGAGTCCGGGTAAGTCGGTGAACTTCAAATCGACGATCTGGATATTCTTTTGCCGCACCAGGTCGATCACATCGTTCGCGCTTGCTGGCCGATCGACGTGGAAGCGACCTGCTTCGACAGACACCGTGGGAGGCGATGCCGCAGCTTGTGGCGTGGTGGACATTGGCTTCCTCCTCTCGCGGCCCTCTGCCTTTGGTCCAACTTTAGTCTGTCCGCGAGCGAAGACAAGGCGCCTGCCCGCCTCGCTACCGGTCTTCCGTCAGCCCCTTCAGATAGGCTTCGCCGGCGTCCTGAGCCGCAGCGCGCATGGCGAATGTGTCGTCCGAAACCATCGACCGTTTGACCTTTTGTGCCCCGAAGTCGACCAGCGTAATGACCCAGACAAACTCGCCGGCCTGCTCGGCCGTTTGAACGAATGCACGGACGTCTTCGCTGTCGTTTGCTTTTGCGTTCATTGTGATCTCCTGAGAAAGAGTCGCGGAAAGAGAACGGCTCACGTATCAGATGACTGCTTGTTTTATGGAAGTTTGCCGATAATCGCGCTGCATTCGTCCTTCGTGAACGCACGCAGCGTTTGCGTGCGGACATTGCCTGCCGACCCCAACGCGTAGCCGAATGCCGCGAAGCTTTGCTCATCCGGTGCGTCGATGACCGTGACGATGTCGTATTTGCCTACCGTCCAGTAGATCTCTTTCATTTCACAGCCAAAGGTCTTGGCCAACTCCGCCGCCTGACCGGCCCGTTGCGGGCTGTTTTTGATGTTGCGTATGCCCTGATCGGTGAATTGCGCAAGAACCACATAGGTCGCCATGACGATTCTCCTTACGATTAGTACGAATCGCGTTGTACACGCGCAAGCTCGACCGCGAACGCGACTGCGATCGTGTTGCCCGAAAGCGTTCTGCGCGTAACCTGATTCTATGCAATGGAATCGCGCGCCACTGGCTGTTTGGCTTTATGGGCAGTCGAGCGACGCGTGAGGGCGGCAGACAGGCCCGTCGCCTTAGATAACAAATCCGTAATTCTTTCGTCGCTCGCTGGTCAGAATCATTCCCGCAGAATCGCCTCACAGCGTCGTTCACCGGACGCTTGTCCGGAGGATATCGGGAAGACCATGATGATCAGTTCACGTTCTACCAACATGCTGCGCGACGGCTTGCGTTCGCTTTCGATTGCCGCGCTCTTCGGTTTCGCCGGCACCTGTCATGCACAGTCCGCAGTGAATGCGCAAGGTATGGCCGCGGGGGCGACGGCGCCCTCCATCGCAACGTGTGTGGCGTGCCACGGCGCCTTGGGCGCCGGCACCGTCACCGGTGGGCCGCGGCTTGCCGGCAAGGATGCGGATTATCTCGCGCATGCGTTGTCAATGTTCAAGGCGGGCACCCGTGCAAGTTCTGTCATGCAGACGGTCGCACTCAATCTTTCCGATAGCGAAATACACGAACTCGCCAACTTTTTTTCCAGGCAGAACCCGCCCCTTGCCGAAGGCACGCCGCCGCAGCAGAGTCTGGTGATCGCCGGAAAGCAGCTCGCCGAGATGGGTGCGGGATCCAACGTTCCCGCCTGTTTCAGCTGTCACGGGGCCGGCGGTAAAGGTAATGGCGCGCGCTTTCCGGGCATCGCGGGTGAACCGGCGGCATTTGTCGTTGCGCGGCTCCACGAATTTCAGGCCCGCGCGAAGGGGAAGCCGCCGGCGCCGGGAACAATGACAGCCGTCGCGGCGACGTTGAACGACTCGCAGATCGAAGAGGCCGCGGCTTACCTTTCGGTGACCAGACCTTGAAGATCGACAGCAGGCCTGTAGCGTTCGCGAAGCAAATCCCCTACCGCAACCCGTTCCTGTTGTGTCGAGCACCTATGCGATCTACTGTGTGGAGTCACGTCGCGGTCATATCGAGTCTGGCGATGATGCTCGCCGGCTGCGCCGCGACTGGTGGCGATTCGAATCTGAGTGCGGCGGGGATCCCGCAGCTGCCTCAATCGTATCCCTGCCAGAGCTTGCATGTTAAGTCGATGAGTTGCCCACCCGCATAACGCGGCACCAACCGCGCGCCATCTCCCGGCATTGCGTCGATGCGGGCAAACGTCCGCTCACGAAGCCTTCTGACAAGCCGAACGATGGGAAGCGTCCGTTGTCATCGCGCTATCCATTCAACGCAAGGAATGGCTATCCTGCAACTCTGCCGACGCCCTGCCGCGTTCGCTTTCCTGTACACCTGCGCCCGGCTTCACGCTACCGTCGGCCTGCGGAACTTCCACCGGCTTGACCTCGACCGGGGCGACGCCATCTTTTTTCAACCCGAGCTTATCCGCAGTCTTGGGCGACAGGTCGACGATTCGACCCTTGACATAGGGACCGCGATCCCTGATTTCGACCACCTCGCTGTTACCGTTTTTCAGATTCGTGACCCGGGCCTTGGTGCCAAGCGGTAGCGTCTTGCTTGCGGCGGCATTGGATTGCGGATTCATCGGCGTACCGTCGGCCATCTCCTTCTTATAGAACTCCCGCCCGTAATACGAGGCCTTGCCCTTGCGGGACTTGCCGGAGCGATCGAGATGGCTGTGTTGAGCTGCCTTGGCGCTCGGCGTGCTCGCTGGACTGGCATCGGCGGATACCGACTTTTGCGCTGGAAGCGCCGTGCTCAGGAAGCACGACAAGACCACGAACAGAAGCGCTCGAGCCTTGCATAGCGACGCGCGAGGCATCCGCCGCGTTTTCGCACGCATCAGTTCAGCTTCGAGACGTGGGCCGGATAACCGGCTCTCTGTGGTATGAAGTTTGTTTTCCATTTGCGCTCCTCTTCACCGTGTGAAGGCAGCGGGCACCCACTTCAGCAAGAAAGACACGTAAATCAGGGTGTAGTCAGGCTTCTAGAAAAGCCTCTCACGCCACGCTTGGAGGGTGTCCGTATGGTTCAATCCGACGTCCGTGCGTTCACTACACGCGCCGTCTGGCGAGTCCAGGCGCGGCTCTGCCGCCTGCTGCACACGATTGCGTTCACCGGAAACCTGCGACAATCATCGTCCACGCTCAAACATCTGTTGATTGCCTCACTTCCCGCGGATGACCCATGCCTGTTTCACAAGCAATTTCGTCGCCACGTCTATCACCCAGCAATCTGAACGAGCTGATCACCCTGCTCGACATTCAGGTATTGGGGCTTTCCGAATGCCTGGTCAGCCAGGGATTCATGCTGGAACTGGATGGCCACGACGCGCCCGGCATCCACTACATCCTGTCGGGCGTGGGGCGCCTGCACATCGCAGGCGCCGAGACCGTGCCGCTCAAACCTCACACGCTGCTGATCGTGCCGCCGCGTCATTCACTGAAGCTCGAGGTCCCGGCAAACCAGGCGGGTATCGCGCCGACCGTGGTGCCTGGACGCGAGCACAAACAGGTCGTCGATTCGATCAGTCGCTTCCGCGCGGGGAATGCCGAACCGATGACCGTCATGATCTGCGGCTATTTCAAGGCGTCTTTCGGCGCGTCGATCAATCTGTTCGGGACGTTGTCGACGCCGATCGTCGAGCAGTTCGAAGCTTCCGACCGGCTCGACGTTTATCTGCGCACGGCGTTCGATGAGCTCGTCGCGCAGGAGATCGGCGCCGGCGCGATGTCGGGCGCGTTGCTCAAACAGGTGATCGTCGCGCTCGTGCGCCGGTCGCTGAAATCCAACGCACTGTGGATGGAGCGATTCGCGCTGCTCGGCGATCCGCAAATCGCGCGCGCCTTCGCCGACATGGTGGCCCGCCCCGGTGCGCAGCACACCGTCGCCAGTCTTGCGGATGCAGCGATCCTCAGCCGCTCGGCGTTCATGGCGCGCTTTTCGGCCGCGCTCGGCCAGTCACCGATGCAGGTGCTGCGCGACATCCGCATGCGCCAGGCGGCCGCCCAGTTGCGCGCCGGCGACCTGTCGCTGGATCAGGTGGCACGGCACGCCGGGTATGCGAGCCGCGGCGCGTTCGTGCGCGCGTTTCGCGAGGTGTTCGATACGGGCCCCGCCGAATACCGTGAGGGATCCGTAAAGGGTTGATCGCCAGGATTTCTTGCGTTGTTTGCCGGACCCGGCATTCCTGACTCGCACGCTCTTGCGCCCTGACCGGCGCCTTGCACCGGCATGTCAACGCCGAGGCAAGGCGCCGGTTTCGTTTTTAAAGCGATCGCGCCTTCACGTGCATCCACGGACTTTTGCGTCTGTTCTCAGGATTTTTTGTTTGACCTGCACGCCTAGAATTTTCATCAATGCAGCCGAGAACGCACGCCGATATTTCGATGCAGACGCATCCTTCTCCCGATCATCCGAAACAGGAGCACGACCATGACCCGCATCGCCCTCCCTGCCAACGACGCTATCCCGGCCGCTTCGCAGCCGGTCATCGATGCAATGACGAAGCAACTGAAGATGACGCCCAACCTCTTTCGCATCATGGCGCTCAGCCCCAATGCGCTGAACGGTTGGGCCGCCCTGCAAGGCGCGCTTGCAAAGACGCTCGATGCGAAACTGCGCGACGGCATCGCGCTCGCCGTGTCCCAGGTCAACGGCTGCCAGTACTGTCTGTCTGCGCATAGCTATGTCGCGAGCAACATGGCGCATATCGACGACGAAGAGATTCGCCTGAACCGGCTCGGCAAATCGCATACGCCCAAAACCGCCGCGGCCGTCGCGTTCGCGAAGGCGCTGATGGAAACCCGCGGCAAAATCACAGAAGACGATCTGCACGCCGTGCGCGAAGCCGGCTTCAGCGAAGCGAACATCGTCGAAATCATCGCGCTCGCCGCGCAATTCATGCTGACGAATTTCGTCAACAACGCCTTCGATACCGAGGTCGATTTTCCGGTCGTCGAAACCGAAGTCGTGTAACGACTGCGCGCTGCCACGTCCTCAAACAAGGAGATCGATCATGTCTCGCCATACTGCTGAAAAACGCTCGGCGTTTCGCGCGTTGCACAAAGACGGATGCTTCGTGTTGCCGAATCCGTGGGACGTGGGCAGCGCGCGTTATCTGGCGTCGGCCGGCTTCAAGGCGATTGCCACGACCAGCTCCGGCTTCGCGTGGTCGACTGGCCGGCCGGACAACGGCGTGTCACGCGATGCGATCCTCGCGCACCTTCGCGAGATGGTCGGCGCGACAGATCTGCCGGTCAACGCCGACTTCGAGAACGGCTTCGGTGACGATCCCACCGAGGTGGCGCATAGCGTCCGGATGGCGGTCGATACCGGCATCGCCGGGCTGTCGATCGAAGACTCGACGGGTGATCCGAAGTCGCCGCTGTTTCCGCTCGATGTCGCCGTCAAACGCCTTGCCGCGGCAAGACGCGCGATCGACGAGACAGGCGGTGACACGTTGCTCGTCGGCCGTGCGGAGAATTTCTTTGTCGGTGTGGCCGATCTCGACGACGTGGTTGCGCGCTTACGAGCCTATGCGCAAGCCGGCGCCGACTGTCTGTACGCGCCGGGCATCCAGACGCGCGAGCAGATCGAAGCGGTGCTCGCCGCGGTCAGCCCGAAGCCCGTCAATCTGTTGATCGGCGGACCTTCCGCGTTTACGCTCAACGAACTGGCGAGGCTCGGCGTGCGGCGCGTGAGCGTGGGCGGCGCACTCGCACGCGCGGCATGGGGCGGGCTGGTGACTAGCGTTCAGTCGCTTGCGGACGGCCGCTTCGATCGCTTGCCGAAGGAGCCGTCGGGCGCGTGGTTGAACAATATGTTTCAGGATGTGGCGTAGCGTCTTCTTCATCGAATAACCCCTTCTACATGGAGCGAACCATGAGCCGTGAAATCATTCGTGTCGAACCGCTTTCGAGCTGGCTCGAGCGCTGGAAAGCGCCGACTTCCGCTGTCACCCGCCACGGCGACACGATCTATGTGTCCGGGTTTCCGCCGTTCGATCCGAGCACCGGCGAAGTAATGGACGCACCGATCGAGCTACAGACGGAACGGGTATTGGAACAACTGAAACTGTGCGTCGAGACGGCGGGTTCATCGCTCGATCAGGTGCTCAAGTGCAACGTGTATTGCACATCGGTTGAAGCGTTTCCGGCCGTCAACGCGATCTATGCGCGCTTCTTTGGACCGAACCCGCCGGCGAGGATTTTCATCAATGTGCCGGCGTGGCCAGGACACTTCGACATCGAGATCGATTGCGTCGCGGCGATCGACAGCAGCCGCATCTCAGTGTCCAGATGATGACGGTCGCAGGGCGACTCGTTGCCGCTCTTTGACATCAAATGCATGAGCGGCCGAAGGCCGGCGCTGCTTCGCGCCGGCCTCACCGTGCCGCTATCGGTCGGTCTATCAGTCGATCTGCTGGATACCGGCCAGCCGCCACGCCTGGTCGCCCTGCGTCTGTTTGACCAGGTTCCAGATTTCCTGGAACGGCTGCGCGGTCTGTGCATCGTCTTCCCGGATCTGACCGTAAAAGCGAACGCTGACGAGCGTTTCATCCGCATTGCTTTCGGTGCCCAGTACCTCGGCATCGAGTTGTGGCACGTCCGTATGGCTCGGCTCGCGGCCCCGCGCTTCCAGATCCTGCTTGAGCCGCGCGAACATCTCCGGCGTCGTCAACTCGAACAGGTCCCCCTGTTCGTTCCTGTCCCACGCACCCTGGAGACGCATGAACATCGCCTTCGCCGATACGAGAAATGCCGCCTGATCTGGCCCGAGCGACAGCTCAGGCGCCTTCATGCCGTTCGCTGCTCCGGTCGAACCCATCGCTGCGCGCGGCCAGCCCCGAAAAGTCGCCTCAGGCCGCGATTGCCCCATCTGGTTCAGGAATGTTGAACCGCCCGTTTGCTGCCGGTTCGCGGCACCGTGTCCATAAGCAAGATCCGGACGGCGCCGGTTGGCGATAAAGCGGAACAGCAGCACGCCCGCGAGAATCACCGCTCCGATCAGCAGCGCATTCGACAGCATTTGCGCGAGCCCCTCGCCAAGACCAAACGACGACAGCAGCGCTGCAATGCCAAGCCCGGCGGCGAGCCCCGCGAGCGGACCCATCCAGCGGTTACCCGCGGCGGCGGCCGGCGTCTGCGCGGCCTGCGCCGGTTGAGCTTGCTGGCCCCGTTGTGTTTGCCCGGACGGCGACGCCGTTTGCGACTGACGCCCGATGCTTTGGCTCCCGCCCACGCGCTTCGCTTCGGCATCGTTCGAAGCCACGGCGCCGAGAGCAAGGAGCCCCGCCAGTCCGAGCGCCGCCGTCCCGCGCGTCACCGAGCCGGCAACCCGTCGAAGTTGATTGATGATCTGCGTGTACATAAAAACCTCTTTGGTGAGTCAGGGGACTGCCCGCTTCGCGCGCCTTTCTTCATCGCGCGGAAAACATTACGAACAGTAATATTATTGAGTGGTCAAACTTGCTGGTGATTGCGCCTGAAAGCCATGTTGAGCAACCTGAAGACTGTTGCCGTGAATGTAGTGCTCCAACTGCCGGATGGTGTCTTCCTGCTCGGCAATCTGATTCTTGATCAGGTCGCCGATTGACACCATGCCGACCACCTGCCCCGCGGTAATCACAGGCAGATAACGGATCCGGAGCTCCGTCATGAGCGCCATGCATTCCTCGGTGGTCTGCTCCGGGCTGACATAGCGCACGGCCGTCGACATGATGTCGCGCACCGGCGTATTCCTTGACGAGCGGTCCATCAGCACGATTTTTCGCGCGTAATCGCGCTCCGTGACGATGCCGGCCACGCGCCCTTCATGGACGACGATGAGCGCGCCCACCTGCCGGTGAGCCATGATCGCGATCGCGTCGTAAACCGCGGCGGATGCCTGGGTCGACCATACTGTCTGGGATGCCTTTGAACGCAGGAATTGCGCAACCGATGCCATCTGCCACCTCCGTCAGGTACCGTTAGCCGCCCCGCATGAACTCATGGGCGAGACCTCAATCTACCTGAACGCGAGATAACGTAAAATACGTATTTTCAATGCTGACACTTCGAGAAAACCGTAGCATTGCGTAATCGACGGAGAGATCGTGAACTTCAAGCATCTGCATTACTTCTGGGTCGCGGCGCACGCGGGCGGCATCGTTCGGGCGGGCGAGCAGTTGCACATCTCGCCGCAAACGCTCAGCGGGCAGATCAAGCTGCTCGAAGAGGCGCTGGATAAAAAGCTGTTCAGGAAAAGCGGCCGCACCCTCGAACTCACCGACGCGGGCCGCCTGGCGCTCGATTACGCCGACGAAATATTCTCGCTAGGCTCTGAGCTCGAAAGCGCCGTGCGGCGCGAGAACGAAGCGGGCCCGCAAACGCGGTTTCGCGTCGGAATCGCGGATTCGGTGCCGAAGGCGATCGCGTACCGGCTGCTGGAACCCGCGCTGAGCGCGTCCGTGTCGCTGCGCATGATCTGCCACGAGGGCAAGCTGCATGCGCTGCTCGCGCAACTGGCCCTCCACCGCCTCGACCTGATCATCGCGGACGCCCCCATTCCCGCCGACGTCAACATCAAGGCGTTCAATCACCGGCTCGGCCGCTCGACGCTCAGTTGCTTCGGCGCGGAAGCGCTGATCCAGAGCGGCAGAAAGCGCTTCCCGTTGTCGCTCGGTCAGTTGCCGGTGTTGCTGCCCGGTACGGAATCGGCGGTGCGCCGCAAGCTGGATCATTGGCTGGCGTCCCATGCCATTTCGCCGCGCATCGTCGGCGAGTTCGACGACGGGGCCATGACCATGGCGTTCGCCCGAGAAGGCCGCGGCTTGCTGTTCGCGCCCACCGTGCTGGAAAGCCAGCTACAGGCCGAACACAAGCTGACGACGGTCGGCCAGATCAATTCCATCGTCGAAGAATTCTTTGCGATCTCGATCGAGCGCCGCATCAGTCATCCGGCTGTCGCGATGATTCTGGACGCGGCGCGTAGCGAGCTGTTCAATGTCTAGCGGAGCATGCTTGCGAAGATGCCATTACAATCCAGCACTTCGTCCGACCATCGTGATTCGCGCCATGAAATACCTTCTTGCATCGACATTCGCGGCGCTCATCGCGGCCGCAAGCACGGCCGCGACAGCCCAGACAGCCGGAAGCAGCGACACACCCAAGCTGCAGTGCGCGATTGGGTATGTCACCGGCATCGGCGGATCGGCGCAGAGTTTTCGTGAATACCTGGCGACCCCCAACCGGGACCGATATCGCTTCCTTGCGGACAACCCGATTCAATGCAAGGTTTCCGACGAGGGCCGCGCGTCCGGTTGTACCGGCCTCACGAGCCTGCGGAATGAAAAGGTCAGCGTGTACGACGATGTCGACAATGAGACGATGTCCGTCGTCGCGCGCGTGGAACTCGAACACGGGACCTATCCGGTGATCATCGTCGTGCGAAGACAGGACGTGAAGTGCGAGGAGTGAATGCCCTCACGTCCCGGTCGACGATGAATCAGGCTCGATGCTTCGCGAGAAATTCTGAAACTTTCGCAAGCCCTGTTTCGAGTACGTCGCGGTTGTTGGCGTACCCAAGGCGCACGTAACCTTCCATGTCGAGCGCACTGCCCGGCGTCAGCATCGCGCCGGTCTGTTCGATCAGCTCCACGCAGAATTCAAGCGACGACATCGGCAGGTCGAATTTCAACAATGCTGTGGTTCCCGACTTCGGCTTGATATAAGACATAGCCGGTTCTTTGGCAATCCACGCGTCCACGATCGCCAGGTTGGTCCGCACGATGTCGTGATTGCGGGCTAGAATCGCCTTGCGGTTCTCCAGCGCGATGGAGGCGAAATGATCGTCGATCATGCCAACGCTGATCGTGTTGTAGTCGCGATGAATCGCGACGGCGCGGATCAGATCCTTCGGACCGGCGATCCAGCCGAGCCGAAGTCCCGCGAGCGAGTATGTTTTGGACATGCTGCCGGTACTGATGCCGCGCTCGTACACGTCCGCAATCGAAGCGGTATAGCCGCTGCCCTCCTGATCGGTGCCGCGATATACCTCGTCGCATAGCACATACGCACCGCACGAACGCGCAATCTCGCTGATCTCGGCGAGAAACGCCTCGTCCATCAGCGAGCCGGTCGGATTGTTCGGGTTATTGATCGCGATGAGTCGGGTTTTATCGTTGACGAGACTGCGCAGTTCGGCGAGATCGGGAAGAAACCGGTTCTCCTCGCGCAGCTTCAGGATTCGCACGTCGGCGCCGTAGCTCTCGGGAATCGAATAGTGCTGCTGGTAGGTCGGCAGAACGGAAATCACCGTGTCGCCAGGCTCGACCAGGGTTTCGTACACCAGCGCGTTGCCGCCGATAGCGCCGTGCGTGACGATCAGATTCTCCGGCGACTGGCGCGCGTACATTGCCGAGATCGCTTCACGCAGCCGGGTCGAACCTTCGATTGCACCGTATGTGAGCTTGAGCCCGCGTAGCTCGTCGAGAATGCTGTCCTGTTTGTTGGCGAGCGTCAGCAACTGATCGACGGTCAGCGATTCCACGCAGGTTTCCGCCAGGTTGTACGTACACCTGGTTTCGTACAGATCCATCCACCGCTCGACGCCGAAGTCCTTGATCTTCATGTCACTCTCCTTTGTTATTCAATCAGGCGATCCGTTGATGAACAGCTAGCCGAACCGCTCGGGACGGAATGGACGCGCATCGATAAATGGCTGAGCGCCGGTCATCATCTCCGCCAGCAAACGGCCTGTCACGGGGCCGAGCGTCAATCCGTGGTGGTTGTGGCCGAACGCAAACCAGAGCCCTTTATGGCGAGCCGCAGGCCCAATGACCGGCCTCATGTCGGGCGTGCACGGACGCAAGCCGAGCCACGGACGCTCGTCGAGCCGCGCACCGAGACCGAATGTCGGTCTGGCAGTGCGCTCGGCGCGCTCCAGCTGGATCCCTGTCGGCTTTGCATCGCGCCGGGCTATTTCGACGCCCGTGGTCAGCCGAAGACGCCCTTCCATCGGCGCCACCACGTAACCCTGCTGCGAGTCGACGAGCGGCATCGAGAGGATCGGCTTCGTGGGTTGGTAGTGCATGTGATAGCCGCGTTTCGCCCGCAGTGGAATGCGATATCCGAGCGGCGCGAACACCTGATCCGACCACGGGCCCAGCGCCACGACGACTTCCCGCGCGCTGATCCTGCCCGATGAGGTTTCAACGGTCCACGCGCCGCCTTCCGCCTTCAACGTCGTCGCTTCGCCGATCAACAACGCGCCGCCGCCCTGCTCGAACAGACGTGCGTAGCCCTTCGTCAACGCGCCGGGGTTGACGATGCTTTTCGGATCCTGCCAATGCAACGCTCCGCAAAATCCCGTCGCGACGCCGGGTTCGCGCGCGGCCAACGCCGCGGCATCGAGCGCCGCTACATGCAGTCCATAGGTACTTGCCGTTACTTCGGCGGCGGCCGCCTGCCGCGAGAATTCCGCCGGCGTGCGAAACGCCTCGATCCAGCCTTTGTCACTCGATAGTTGCTCGAGGCCGGCACGCTCGATCAGCGCATCGTGCTCCGCAACGCTTTGCCGGATCAGCGGCAGCATGTCGTGCGCCGCGGCCATCAGCCGCTCGGGGGACGACTCCCACCAGAAACGGGCGAGCCAGCCGGCAAAAGACGGCAGCGCCCGATAGTCCCAGTAAAGATCGGTCGAGCGATTGCGCGCATAGCGCAGCAGTGTGCCGAGATTGCGCGGAAAAGCGTACGGTACGACCGAGGAACTCTCGATCAGGCCGGCGTTGCCGAAACTGGTTTCTTCACCCGGACCGCGCCGATCGACCAGCGCCACCCGTTGGCCGCGATCCTGCAAGTGCAGCGCGGACGACACGCCGACGATCCCGGCGCCCAGCACGATTACATCGAAATCCATACGCTCGCTCTGCTTTCACTGACGGGACCGGAAGCGCGCATGCGACAACTCGCACGCGGGTCCGGCGCGAATCCGTTCGCACCGGTTCGCACCGGTTCGACAACGCCTTACTTCGCAATGATGTCGCGTTTGAAGTACTTCTGCGAAAGCGCGCTGAGCGTGCCGTCTTTTTTCAGCGCGTCGAGCGCGGCATCGATCTTCCCGGCCAGCGCCTTGTCGCCCTTGCGCAAACCGAAACCGGTCCCTTCGCCGAGCGTTGCCGGATCGCTGAGCGGTTGGCCGGCAATCGCATAGTCATGGCCTGCGGGCTTGTTCAGGAAACCGTCCTGAACAGTCTGCGCTTCCTGAACGGCCGCATCGAGCCGCCCCGCCACGAGGTCGGTGTACACCTGATCCTGGTCGGCGTATGAGACGATCGACACGCCGGCATTCGCCCAGTGGCGTTTCAGGAAATCTTCCTGCGACGACGCCTGCAGCACGCCCACGCGTTTGCCCTGCAAACTCTTCACGTCAGGCATCAAGCCCGAACCGCGCTTGGCCACCATCACGATCGGCACGACATAGATCGGCCGCGTGAAATCGATCGTCTGCTTGCGCTTTGCGGTGATGTTCATGGCCGAATTGATCACATCGAATTTGCGGGCCTGCAACGCGGGAATCAGCCCGTCGAATGCATTCTCCACCCACTCGCATTTCACGCCCATCTTGGCGCAAACAGCGTTGCCGACGTCGACGTCGAAGCCCTCCAGTTGCCCCGTCGGCGATTTGCTTTCGAACGGCGGATACGCTGCCTCGATGCCGAAGCGCAAGGTGTTTTGAGTCTCCGCGCTGACGGTGCCGACCGAACCGAGCAACGCAGCAGCGACGAAAATTGAAAGTGACAGCTTCTGAAGCATGGTGGCTCCCTGGGTAGTTGGGCATCGCGAATTGAGGGCACGGACAACGGCTGACCGCAAAGCCTCGAGACGGCGCATGGGGCGCTGCGCGAAGCCGGCCTCACACTCTCTCTGGATCAACAGTCTATTCTGGACTCCGGTAAAAGCAAGCAATTTTCAAAATAAAAGTCCAGACTGGACTTTTTGACTTTAGAATTGCTTCCACGCCGGAGGCCGGCAACGTTGTGGAGAGCAATCCAATGAGCAAGATAGAAAAAGCCGTTCCGTTGATCGTCGATCAGGAAACCGTTCGCGAAGCCCTACCTCATCTCGACGTGCGCGATGCGTTGACGCAGATGTTTCGCTCGCTCGGCAACGACGCCGCGGTGCAGCCGCCCCAAACGCTGACTCTGTTTCCAGGCGGCGCGGGAGACTTCATTACGTACCTCGGCGTGATGGCGAGCGCCAAGGTATTCGGCGCGAAACTGTCGCCGTACATCGTCACGCCAACGAAGCCGGTCATTACCGCGTGGACCGCGCTGATGTCGATGGAAACGGGACAGCCGTTGATGTGGTGCGATGCCGGCTTGCTCACGATCGAGCGCACCGCCGGTGCAACGGCGCTTGCCGTCGAGCACCTCGCCGCGCCCGATGCGGGAAAACTCGCGATCATCGGCTCGGGCGCGGTGGGCCAGGCGCATCTGCGCCACCTGGCGTCGGTGCGTCAGTGGCGCTCGATTCAGGTGTTCTCGCCCGATCTCAAGGACAACGCGGCGAAGCGCGCGGCGGTCGCGGCCCTCGACGAGCGCGTCGTCGTGTCCAACACGATTGAAGATTGCGTGCGCGAAGCCGATGTGGTGGTCTTGTGCACCTCATCGGGTACGCCCGTGCTGCACGAAGGCATGCTCGGCAAACCGGCGCTCATTACGTCGATCAGCACCAACGCCGTGAACGCCCACGAAATTCCGCCCTCATGGATTCCCACCATGGATGTCTATTGCGACTACCGGCAAACCACGCCGGCCAGCGCGGGCGAAATGAAGTTGGCCGCGCAGCGACACGGATGGTCCGCCGACAAGGTCGTGGCTGATTTGCCCGAACTCGTTTCGGGCGTCGCGCAAAAGCCGTCCTATCACAAACACGCGTTTTTTCGCTCGATCGGACTTGGCCTGGAAGACGTGGCCATCGCGTTCGAACTCTTCAGGTATTTGACGCAGCGGGATGCGTGACATTGCGGTGACACAGGGCGTGCGATGAGCAGGTCCAGCACGGCGCGACGAGCGCCGGGAGAGCAACTGGATCGAGATCCCGCTCATGGCAAAATGGCGGACAACACACGGACTTGCAGCACCATGACGCAACACGCTGCGGACTTTCCGAAAACTGGAACTTCACCCATCCCTATGCGCAAGACCAAGACCACAGCCGCACGCCGGCTTCTTCTGGATCGCTACAGCCGGGTCGCCGACGGCATCGCGCTGCTGTTCTTCCCGTACGTCGAAATTGTCATCCATGACTTGCAAAGCCAGACCGTGGCCTACATAGCCAACAACCTGTCCAAGCGCGAGCTGGGCGACGAGTCGGCGCTGGAAGAAATGGACCATTCAGCCGAGTCCGGCACCATCGGCCCGTATGAAAAGATCAACTGGGATGGCAGGCGCATGCGCTGCGTCAGCACGGTGCTCTTCGACGACGCCGAGGCCGCCATCGGCGTGATGTGCGTGAACTACAACATTGCGGTATTCGAAGACGTGAAGCATGTCATCGACCGCGTGATCTCCGGCGCCGGCCTGGTGAAGCAGCCCGAGGAATTGTTCAAGGACGACTGGCAGGAGCGCATCAACACGTTTCTCCACACGTGGCTTCAGGAGCGCCAGTTGGCATTGAACTCCCTGACTCGCGACCACCGCCGCGAACTGGTCGAAGCGCTGTGGGCCGAGGGCGCATTCAAGGGGAAAAGCGCGGCGAATTATGTGGCGAACGTACTCGGGATGGGGCGTGCCACGGTCTATCAACATATCAGGGATCTGCGAGGCGCGGCAGCCTGATAGGGCCTAATAGGAAGTCCGACTTCCATTAAAGAATCATCGCTGAAACGCCGTTATCAGGGTAACGCATCGTCAATCGGCCAGGCGCGCTTTCGCCGTCGCGGCCAATACCCATTCGTGCCTTGCCTTTACACGCCCTATACCATGCCTGTCGCCGAATCGGCGGCAGCGCCGCAAGCTTTCATCAACCTCCGGCCAGGATTAATTTCGACAAGGACAAGATCGGCAACAAGCCGTCATACTCTGTCTCTTCTTGCGGCGGACGGTCCCGACAACGTAACCGGAAGATTTCGCCGGAAACGCGCTCGATGCATGACCGTCCGTCCCGTCCTTTCGACGGCAATTTCCGCGTAGCGCCACGCGCGGTTCAAGTGGAGCGTGCTTTGCAATGAGTTACACCCCTGTCGTTCCGTTCGCCCACGACAAGGCTGATTCGGGCGCCTTCGTGGGCGGCGCCCCGGCATTTCGCCAACTGGTCCGCATGATCGATCGGGTCGCCCCGACCGAACATCCTTTGCTCATCTTCGGCCCGACCGGTTCGGGTAAGGAATTGGTCGCTCGCCGCGTGCATGCCCACAGCCAGCGCCAGGACCAACCGTTCGTCGACGTCAACTGCGGCGCGATTCCAGAAAACCTCGTCGAAGCCGAACTATTCGGGCATGTCAAAGGCGCGTTCACCGGCGCGGGCGAAAACCGCCAGGGACTTTTCCAGCAGGTCGGCAAGGGTACGCTGCTGCTCGACGAAATCGGCGAACTGCCGCTTGCGTTGCAACCCAAACTGTTGCGCGTGCTTGAAACGCGCACCTTCCGTCCGATCGGTTCGTCCACCAGTCTGCATTTCGCCGGGCGCGTCGTCGCCGCGACCCACCGCGACCTGCGTGAACTCGCGCGTGAAGGGTTATTCCGCGAGGATCTGTTCTATCGGCTCGCGGTTTTCGTGCTGGCAGTGCCTGGACTCGAGCAACGCATCGAGGACATCCCGGCGCTGGTCACCCATTTCGCATCACAGCACGCGCGCCGTCTCGAGTTCTCGCCGGCTGCCATCCGGCGGCTTTGCCAGCATTCGTGGCCGGGGCATATCCGGCAATTGCGCAATCTGATCAGCCAGTTGAGCGTGCTCGCCGAAAACACGCTCATCGATGTCGACTCGCTCGAACCGTTTCTCGCCAACGAAACCAGCGGACCGGTGTCGCGCGCGAGCCTTGCCGACATGCTGCTGCAACTCGAAGGCCGCGACAAGCTCGCGGCCGCCGAGGACCTGTTGATCGACCGCGCGCTCGAGCGGACCAGCGGCAACAAGAGTGCGGCCGCAACCATGCTCGGCGTGGGCCGCAAGACCATCGAGCGGCGTCTGAAGTCACGCGAGGAGCATCACCGGGAAGCGCGCAAATGTCTCGAACATGCGAGCGCGCTGATCGAGGAGTCGAAGTTCGCCGAAGCCATTCCGCTGTTGCGCCGCTGCCTCGACGTGTTGCAGACGCCCCACGAACAGGAGGCGGTGCGCCGTCTGCAGTTCGACGCGTACCGGCTGCTCGGCATGAGCTTGCGCAGCGTGCACGGCTGGCTGTACGCGGAGGCCACCGCCTGCTACGCCGCCGCGCTGACGATCGGCGAAGGCGTTTGCGAGCCCGCCGAAATCGCCGCGATCCAGTTCGGCATCTGGACCACGCAGTTGACGACGCTTCAGCTCAAGCAGGCGCGCGCGACCGCGCAGAACATGCTGGAGCGCGCACAGAATGGCGGCGACCGGGTCTCACTCGACGAAGCTCACGTCGCGATGACCAACACGCTTTTCTGGCTTGGCGACAGCGAGGAAGCGCTGGCCTGTCTCGCGCGCGGCAACCTGCTCAGCGTGGGGCGCAACGACACCCGTACCGGCTCGCAAGGGATCGATCTGGCCAGCCTCGCGTTGACTTTCGAAGGGCTGGCCGCCTATCAGATCGGCGCATTCGGGCAGGCGCGGCGCGCCATGGAGATGTTGATCCTGCGCGCGTCCGAACCGGGCGCGCACGCGCTCGCTCACGCCGTCAACCTGCAGGGCGCCGCCTGGCTCGCCTGCCTGTTCGATGACGTCGACCGGCTCGGCAATCTTGCGAGCGAACTCGAATCGGTGTCGATCGCGAACGGCTTCGCGTTCTATCGGGGTGTGGGCCAGGTGCTCCGCGCCTGCCACCTCAGCGCGCTCGGCCATTCCGACGAAGCGGAAACCGTGATGCTCGACGGCTACGACAACCACGTCGTTTGCAATGGCGGCGCGCTGTTCTATTCCTTCAAGACGTGGCAGCACGGCGAACTGCTGCTGCGCGCCGGCCGCGCGAAGGCCTGCGAGGCGATTCTCGCCACCGCGATCGACGAGACCCTCGCCCGTCAGGAACGTGTCTACCTGGGCGAACTGCTGGTCACCCGGGCGCGCGCGCAATGGGCCCTCGGCGATGTGAACGCCGCCGAACTCGGTCTGCGCACCGCGCTGTCCACCGCGCTCGCCTTCGGTTCGGTGCCGGCGCGCGTGGACGCCGCGCGCTACCTCGCCGATCTGCTGCGCTCCATCGGCCGCGGCGCAGAAGCCATCGACACACTCGAGCGCGGTCTGCGCTCGCTGACGACGGATCCGACCACGCGCGTCACCAGTGCCGCGAATTTGCTTGCCGAACTTCAGCAGGACGCTTCTTTCAACCTCGACAGTAAAGGAATCGCAAATGGCATATGAATTACGCCGGGAAGATCTGGAACCGCTGCTATTGGGAGCAGCGTTCTTCGGAAGCGGCGGCGGTGGCACGATCGAATCCGCGCGGCATCTGGCCGAGCACTTCGTCACCGGCGACTATTACCCGTCCGACACGGTCAAGGTGGTGTCGGTCGACGAGGCCACCGAAGGCGCGGCCGTCATGGTCGCCTATCTCGGCGCGCCTGAAGCGATCAATTCCGCCATCTATCCGATCGGACCCGTGACCGCCGTGCAGAATGTCCAGGCCCGGCTCGCCTCGCAAGCGACGAAGCTCGCCTACGTGATGCCGCCGGAAAGCGGCGCGCTGGGCTTCACGGTGGCGGCGCTCGTGGCGGCGAAACTCGGCCTCGCGGTGATCGACGCCGACGGCGCCGGCCGCGCCGTGCCCTCGCTGCCGATGCTCACCTTCGCGGCGGCCGAGATCGATCCGCGCCCGGCGTTCCTCGTGAGCCAGGGCGGCCTGTGTGTCGAACTCGACGTGACGCCGCGCGCCAGCAACCAGGGTGGCCCGACCCATCAACGCGACGTGTCGGCGATTGTCGAGCAGATGATGCGTCCGGTCGTCGCCGATCCCGAGTTCGGCCAGTTCGGCGGCCTCGCCATGTGGGTGATGAAGCCGGCCGATATCCGTCGCGCGACGCCGATTCATGGCACCTTGACGCGCGCGCTGGAGCTCGGGCGCGCGGCGCAGGCCGGGCGGATCGGCAGCGCCCAGCAGATGATCGGCTATCTCGCCGAACATTGCGGGCTCGCCGCGCGCGCCATTTCGGAGCCCGGCGAGTTGGTCTCCGCCGAAGTCGATACGAGCGGCGGTTTCGACGTCGGCAAGGTTCATATTCAGGCCGGACAGCGCACCTATACGGTGATGTACCAGAACGAGTCGCTGCTCGCGTGGGACAGCGCATGTCCGCAGCCGATCGTGCTGGCGCCGGACAGCGTCGCGTATTTCGTTGGCGGCGAAGGCCAGGCGATCTTCAGCAACGGCGACCTGCTTAAGGATGACGGTTCGTTGAACCCGGTGATCGGCAAGCGCCCCGTGACGCTGATCGCCTGGCGTGCCGAAGCCGAATTGCGCAAGCCCGGCCTGATTCTCGACAGCTTCATGCAGTTGCTGAACTCGCTCGGCTATCTCGGGCCGTATGTGCCGCTTGAGTCGCTGCAGTTCGCGCGCAAGGGAGACGCATCATGACCTCGCCTTCGAACTCACCTCTGCGCATCTGCGTGCTCGTGCCCGTCGCCACATCGGCCTACAACGACCGCATCATGAAAGCCATCGCGCCGGTCGTGCCGCCGGACGTGCAGGTCGAAATTCGCAATATCACCGAGGGGCATCCCGATATCGAGAGCCGCACGAACTGGCTGCAGAACGGCATGCCGGTGGTCGAACTCGCGCAGTCCATTGCCAACGACGGTTTCGACGGCATCTGGCTGACCGACTTCGATATGTGCGGCGTCGAGGCCGCGCGGGAAGTCATCGACATTCCGATCATCGGCGGGTTTCCCGCTTCGGCCTTCGCGGCTTTGATGCTCAGCCAGCGGTTCTCGATCATCACGATCCTGCAAAGCACGCTGGCGATGCAGCGCGGTCATCCGCAGACCTATGGCATCCAGGACACGTTCGCATCGATCCACGCGATCGATTGCCCGGTCGCGCAGCTCGATAACGTCGACGTGGTGGTCGTTCGCACCTTCGAGGCGGCGCTGAAGGCCATTAAGGACGACGGCGCGCAAGCCATTCTGCTCGGCTGCACGGGTTTCGTCGACGTCGCGAGCCGCGTCTCCACGCTGCTCGGCGAGGCGCTCGGCGCGTATGTGCCGGTGATCGATCCGAATCAGGCCGGCTTCAGCTTCCTTGTCTCGCTGGTGCGGATGAAGGTACGCCCGAGCCGGTTGACTTACAGCAAGGTCAGTCTCCAGTCGTAAGCGGGACACTTCTCTCCGTGCTCGTCCGGCGCGGCGCGCTTGCCGCGCCGGATGCTCTCGCCTTCCAGTTCCGCCTTTTTCGCCTGCCTCGCAATCGCCTTTCGTCCCCATGTGGACGAAAGCGCCCTCTCGCCCTGCCGGATACGGTCAATTGGACGAATTCGTCCAATCTTTTGGGTATGCATGGACGAGACTGACCAATTTCGCGCGTGAAATTTTCCGGCATGCCCGCTCCGATGCAGTCTCGATGCCTGGCACAGTCATTGCTTAAATAGTGAGACAAAATGCCGCCTGAAAAAACACCCTGGACAGGCGGTTTCCGGAACACGCAGCAAATCCGTCCGACAAGCCGGGGGAACCTGAGAGACCAACAAGATCACGCGCTGCAAAGCGTTCGACACACCGACGTCCGGCGACGTGCAGATTGCTGCCGAATCGCCGGCGCCGCCGACACCCGGGACGCCGCTATTCAGCGAGGCCATTCGGTTAGTGATCCGAACAATAGTTGACGCGCCGATCGAGTCCAACGATGTCGAGTCGTTGGCAACAGACCGAGAGAGGGCTGTGCAGTTGTTGTAGTTGTGACTGTCGTGTGTCAGCGCATCGCGACCGAATGCTTCCATAGAGAAGTTCGTTGCGATGCGCGACTGCGAAATGGCGGAAACCGTCTGGCTATGCACCAGGCGAGCTGCTACGGGGTTCGGCCGTCGTTGCCCTCCCTTCCGGAGACAAGCAGCGGCGGCTCGTTCTTTCTAATCAGTCTGCGCCGACCGCGGTGAAAACGCGGCACCAGGCGTGGAACAGAATCTGCTACTGGCAACCCTACGCGGCGTCAGACTGTTAGACCTCGCGAGTCGACCACACTGGCCATTTACGGGGTTTCAAACAATGCATCACCACATTTTCGAGAGAGAACTCGTTCATCTGGAACGCGTAATCGCCTGCGCGTCGCGAGAGCCCTTTCCGCCCACCTATTGGCGCGACCGCGTCGAGCATCTGAAAAATTGTCCACACGCGCCTCTGTTCGGCTATCGCATTGCCCGTCTGTCCCGGCTCGTTGCCGAATTGAACGGTTAGCCGACACGCGTCGGTAGCCGGTTGGCCTTGTTTGGCGGACCGCGCGGCAACGAGCAAACACAACGCTTTCAATCGAATGAATCGGCTGGGTCCAGCCGGTTGCATCCCCTTCTTCCGCCGGTGTTCGCCCGAACGCCGGCACTGGTTTCGTCCACTTGCCGCAACATCGCCGCCTTCGGCCGCCCCGAGCAATGGTGCCGGCCATTGCCGCCTATGACACCGAAAACCCGCGGTATTTCATAGGCGTGTACTATCGACGGCATTGCCTTAATCTCATTCTATTGATGGTGACTCTCACCTATATTTTGAGTTGCAGCAGCAGGCCTGCCGACGCGAGCTATGCTCGTCCAATGCATGCCACGATATCCGTATCGGATGGAGAGCATGTGCGTCGGGTAATCGCAGTGGTACACCCAGTACCCCCACAAGAGCCCACCAGGTAATGTTCCGGCAGCCCCCTCGGCGCGGGATCGTGCAATGCGCCACAGAAGACAAACACCGTAACAGAACAAATAGTGGGTACGTCCTCTCAAGGAGATAGCGCATGTCAACCGAAGCAAAGTGCCCGTTCAACCATACTGCCGGCGGCGGCACGACGAACCGTGACTGGTGGCCGAAGCAGCTGCGGCTGGACCTGCTAAGCCAGCACTCAAGCAGGTCGGACCCGCTGGACGGCGGCTTCAATTACGCGGAGGCTTTCAAGAGCCTCGATCTGGCGGCGGTGAAAAAGGACCTCGCCGCGCTGATGACCGATTCGCAGGATTGGTGGCCAGCGGACTTCGGCCACTACGGGCCGCTCTTCATCCGCATGGCCTGGCACAGTGCCGGCACGTACCGCATCGGCGACGGCCGCGGCGGCGCCGGGCGCGGCCAGCAGCGTTTCGCGCCGCTCAACAGCTGGCCGGACAACGTCAGCCTCGACAAGGCGCGCCGCCTGCTCTGGCCGATCAAGCAAAAGTATGGCCAGAAAATTTCCTGGGCCGATCTGCTGATCCTCACCGGCAACGTCGCGCTCGAAACCATGGGCTTCAAGACCTTCGGCTTCGGCGGTGGTCGCCCCGACACGTGGGAGCCGGACCTGGACGTCTACTGGGGCAACGAAAAGACGTGGCTGGGCGGCGACGTCCGTTATGGCAAGGGAGCCGCGGGCGATAACGACGACGGCGGCGTGATCGTCGCGGACGAACAGAAGCACGGCGAAGAGGTCAGCCGCGACGACAACGGACGCAACCTGGAAAATCCGCTGGGCGCCGTGCAGATGGGCCTGATCTATGTCAACCCGGAAGGTCCCGACGGTAATCCGGACCCAATCGCCGCCGCACAGGACATCCGCGAAACTTTCGCTCGCATGGCCATGAACGACGAGGAAACGGTCGCGCTGATCGCCGGCGGCCACACCTTCGGCAAGACGCATGGCGCAGGTCCGGCCGACAACGTCGGTCCCGAACCCGAGTCCGCCGATCTCGCGAACCAGGGACTCGGCTGGAAGAACAGCTTCGGCACCGGCAAGGGCGCCGACGCCATCACCAGCGGTCTGGAAGTCACCTGGACCACCACGCCGACGAAATGGGGCAACGGCTTCTTCGAGAACCTGTTCAAGTACGAATGGGAACTGACCAAGAGCCCGGCCGGTGCCAACCAATGGGTCGCCAAGGGCGCCGACGAGACGATCCCGCACGCTTACGATCCGTCGAAAAAGCGCCGGCCGACGATGCTCACCACCGACATCTCGCTGCGCATGGACCCCGTCTACGAGAAGATTTCGCGACGCTTTCTGGACAATCCCGACCAGCTCGCCGATGCCTTCGCCCGTGCATGGTTCAAGCTGACTCACCGCGACATGGGACCGCGTGCCCGCTACCTCGGGCCGGAAGTGCCTGCTGAAGAACTGATCTGGCAGGACCCCATTCCGGCAGTCGACCACCCGCTCGTCAATGACGAGGACGTCGCCTCGCTCAAGCAGAAGATCCTGGCGTCGGGGCTGCCCGTCTCGCAACTGGTGTCGACGGCCTGGGCGTCGGCGTCGACCTTCCGCGGCTCGGACAAGCGTGGCGGCGCCAACGGCGCGCGCATTCGCCTCGCGCCGCAGAAAGACTGGGCCGTCAACCAGCCCGAGCAACTGGCGAAGGTGCTGAAGGTCCTCGAAGGCATCCAGAGCGAGTTCAACGGCGCGCAGTCCGGCGGCAAGAAAATCTCGCTGGCGGACCTGATCGTGCTGGCGGGTAACGCCGGCATCGAACAGGCGGCAAAGAGCGCCGGCCATCAGGTGACGGTGCCGTTCGCGCCGGGACGCATGGACGCCTCGCAGGAGCAGACTGACGTCGAGTCCGTCGGCGCGCTCGAACCATTCGCCGATGGTTTCCGCAACTATCTGAAGGGCAAAGTCGGCGTTCCGGCTGAGGCTCTACTGATCGACAAGGCGCAATTGCTGACGTTGACCGCGCCGGAAATGACGGTGCTGATCGGCGGCTTGCGCGCCCTGAAGGTAGGAACCGGGCAGAATCCGCAAGCCACCTTTACCAGCAAGCCGGAGACCCTGACCAACGACTTCTTCCGCAACCTGCTCGACATGGGCACGGAATGGAAGCCGGCCTCGTCGGCCCAGGACGTGTTCGAGGGACGTGACCGCAAAACCGGCGAGTTGAAGTGGACCGGCAGCCGCGTCGATCTGGTGTTCGGTTCGCACGCGCAGTTGCGGGCGCTGTCCGAAGTCTATGCAAGCGAGGACGGGAAGGAGAAATTCGTCGGCGACTTCGTTGCCGCGTGGGTCAAGGTGATGAACCTCGACCGGTTCGATCTCGCCTGAGCGGGGCGCCGCGGTTCCGTCAGGGTTGCCGCCCTGACGGAACGTTGCCCCGCCGGACGAAAGATAAACTGCCAGGTTAAACCAACGGTGCGAGCCCCGCTGTATCGGAGCCGCACCGTTTGTTTTTGCGCGAAACGATGTGGGAGTGTGCGAGAGTGGCGGATGGGCGAAACCCTGTTTCAAGGTCAAGAGCCCGCGCACCGCGTCATCGACAATGAGGGCGATACGGTCAACGACTTGAGGAGCCGGATCAATGGGAAGCACCAGTGCAGTTGCGGCAGCGGCAGTCGCCTTCCTGGGCAGCCACTTTCTCTTATCCCATCCACTGCGCGGACCGTTGGTTCGCGCAATTGGCGAAACGGCGTTCCAGGGCGTCTATTCGCTGGTTGCGTTCCTGACGCTCGGCTGGCTGATCGTGGCTTACGGAAAGGCGCCCCTCTCCGCACCGCTATGGCCGGTAGGCGACGGGCTCTGGGCGATTGCGACCGTGATCATGCTGATTGCGTCGATCCTGCTGATGGGTTCCCTGATCCGCAATCCGGCGCTGCCCACCGGCGGCCGGCCCGGCTCGTTTCCCGACGCGGCCCGCGGCGTATTCGCGATCACGCGTCACCCGATGATGTGGTCGTTCGCGCTTTGGGGGCTGTGCCACATCGCCGTGTTCCCCGTGGCCAAGAACATTATTCTTGCAGCGGCCATGGTGATCCTCGCACTCGTCGGCGCCGCGCTGCAGGACCGCAAGAAGCAGCAACTCCAACCCGATCTCTGGCCCGCATGGGAAGCGAAGACCAGCTACCTGCCGTTCGCGGCGATCGCCGCCGGCCGCGCGCGGCTGAGCGGGTTCGGCATGCACGCGCTGCTGGGCGGGCTGGTCGTCTGGCTTGCGGCGACCTGGGCTCATATCCCGCTCACCGGCTGGGCGGCGGGCATCTGGCGCTGGTTGTAGACGCAGCCTCGTCAATGCCGTCGCTCAAGCCGCGCTTCATGCCACTGCATGCCGACTCGATGTGAACTGCTCTCTGCTCGTCGAGATGAAATCGGCGGCCTGAAGTGGAACCGTATCGGGACCGGAGAACGACCGCTTCGCGCTGGCTCGGGCCAGGATCCGCGTGAGATGCGAATAGAAGTGCTGCAGTTGTTTCGCGTCCGAAGCTCGTGGTTCGAGGTCGAACACATCTTCGAGCACGCGTCGCGAGACGTAGAAACGTTGAAGTCCGTGGACGATGCGAATCTGAAAGACGACGCCGTCACTGTTGTGCGGCACCGCTGCCCAAATGAGCGAATGGCTACCCATGGAGCCCCCGTAGATCATGTCGATCGAAAATTCGTCAATTCATGGTCGCACATCTCAGCGGGCGGTGAATCTTTTCAAAATTGTGACGGGTCGTCATTTGACATTTTTACCACGGTCGCCATATTGCAGCGCAGCAAATACCTGTAGACTGAGGACGGGGCAACTGCAATTGGGCACCCACGGTCGCAATATGACGGGAGAATGCGCCATGACGACTTCTCAGTCTTCACACACTCCAACCGTCCCTGTATTGCATGTCTTCGAGCAAGCCGGAGGCTGGCATTGGGGCATCACGGTCCCGCGCGCGAAGGGAAGCGGATTCAAACTGATCGCCTTCAGCGAAAGAACGTTCGCGGTCGAGGACGCCGCTCGCACGGACGGAAGCCAGGCGTTAGAAAGCCTGGCAGATAGCGGTGCGCGCGACCGGCTCACTACCGACGTCGCGTGAGTTCAATCGCCCGCGGCGACGATCGAGCCTGAGCCGCGCCGCGCGGCACTTCCTTGAATCACCTTGAGATCGATGGTCGCGTCGGCGACCAGGAAGGCTTGCGGGGAAAAGACGAGCATCGGACGAGCCTCGATCGCCCGCGCCACGCCGCATATGAAATTCGCCGCTGCGCCGTCGCCACACTATTGTCACACTTTGAAACGACGATCGGTGGTTGCACCGTCCCTGGCCCGGACGGGCGGCACGGCGCAGAAATTCTGTCGCTGTCCCGACGATAGTGACCGCAGTGTCGCACCGCTTCGCCAGATCCCAGGCATGCGACGTGCTCTACACAACGCGGCGAAAAACATGAGAGACACCGTGAAGCAACGAGCGACTGTTGTCTGCCAGCTTGGCAGGCGAATCCTCCTGGTCAGCCGGGAAGGCACCCGTTGGTCGCTACCTGGCGGCAAGCCCGTGACAGGGGAAGATCTTCGTGAAACCGCGATGCGCGAATTGATGGAGGAAACGCGTATTCATGCAATGGACATGCGGTACATGTTCGGCTTCACCGGCATCCACACCTGTCATCATGTATTCGTTGCGACGATTGCCGATGGCGAGCAGCCCGTGCCCAGCAACGAAATTACGCGTTGTACCTGGGCGAAGGTCACGGAGGTCGCCAATCTGCCGGTCAGTACTTCTACGAAGGGAATCGTTGAAGTGTTGGCCATGGCGTCCAACGGTGCATCAAGACTGCCCAGCGACTACGACCAGGCAGCCGATATCGGAGCCCAGTTCTCTCGCTGATGAAACCGCCCTAGGCAGCATAGCCATCACGACCTGAATGGGCGGCATCTACAGCGAATCAAAGCTCGTCGAAGCCTACGACTTTGCCGGGCGCCCCGTCTTGACCTGCTCCACAGCGGACACGGCTGCAAGGAGACGCTTCAGCGCCGCGGATTCGAGCAGAACCAATCCAGCGCGTAGAATTTCGCTCTTCTTCACGGACACGCCAGCCTCCAGGCATTTCTGTTTCAGCGCAGCAATTTTGTCGTAGTCGGACTTCGGCATCGTGAAGCTGTCACGCACGACTTTCTCTTTCTTCGCGCGCTTGTCTTTGACCGCCACAGTTGCTTTGACAGGCGCGGCCTTGTCAGCGGCAACCGTCTTTTCCTTCGGCACTTTCTTCGCGCTTGCGCTCTTCTTTTTTACCGCGACGCTCGCGGTTGGCTCGGCAACGTCGCTCTCAGTTTCGGGGGCGGCGCCGGCACCCTTCGGGAAATGAAAAGTCTTCTTCGTTGCTTTCTTGAGGCTCGGCTCACTCATCAGGATCTCCATGCAAAAATTAACGGTATAAACAGTATATACGGTTATTTGGCGGCATGAGTCGCGGACCTGGAGGATGTGCCGATTACCGGCGTTTACGCAGCGCAGCAAATCTGCAGTTCGAGTCGTCCCGGCAACTAGTAACAGCCGCGTTTGCCATGCGCCCTCAGTGTGAAATTCATCCGCAGCTCTTTAACGTGCGCGGTCACCCAGGCGCCATGATTCGATGGAATAATGACGTTTCGTGCTCGCCTGGATGACTCGTAGAATTGCAGCCGGATGCGCTGCAAGCCGACATCATTCAGGCGGGCGCGCTTCACCTGCATCGAGCTTTCGTCGGTGACCGACGCACCCCATGATCAGCGTTTCCCTCAGGGTCCTCGCGCCTTGCCGGTGCGACCGTCGGCTTCTTCACGCCCCTGCGCGTGCGTGGTTTCTGTTCTGCCTGGTTCGTCGGCATGAAGCAATGCGGGCGTAAGAAAGCAGCCCATCACGGCGGACAGGATAATAAAAATCGAGGCCGCATCGACCAGCAGCCCGAAACGAATAAAAATCAGGAAGCAGCACAAAACATTCAGCAGATGCAGGAGTAAGCCCAGAACGGTGGAACCCTTTGGGACGGCGCGTATGAAGACCGCAAGCCGCGATTGCCGGCGAGGCACATACCAGATGATCAGCAGCCCGAACGTCATGATGAAGGCGCTTTCCGCCCATTTCAGCCAGGTGGGCCGACGCAGGAAACGCCCTTCGACGATCGTCTCGATCACTTGCGCCTGAATCTCGATACCTGGCACCAGTTCCCCCAGCGCGGTCGTGCGCATGTCGGTGACGCCCGCGCCGGTCAGGCCGACCAGCACCAGCTTGTTGCGGATCCGGTCGGGGTCGACTGTGCCCTGCAGGACGTCGCGCGCCGACACGTAGCGGCTCAGCGTCGAGCGAATGGATGCGAAATGCAACCAGATGTCGCCGCCGGGTTGCGTGGGCACCTGCACATCCGCGACGCCCACCGCCTGCACGCCCGATGTGTCGGCAAACACGTCGATCGCCGAAGATCCGGTGGCGAGGCGGAGCATTTCCATCGGCAGACTGGGGACCAGCTTCTCCCGCAAACCCATGATCAACGGAATATGCCGGACCACGCCTTGTTCGAGTGCCACGCTCAGCATCGCCTGACCGTGAGCCGCCGCCTGCAATTCGGGCAAGCTGGCGAGCACATAGTCGAACCGCTGCACAGAGTCGAGTGGGTCGGCGCCATGCACGAGGATCGGCGCACTGCGCAGATCGGTGCTCGCGGCGGAGGTTGCGTGATCGAGCGGCGCGGCCCCCAGGATGGTCGGCGCGGCGCGCAACGATCGCTCGAGAATGGCCTCGTGACTGGGCAGCGCCCGCAAGCCGGCCGCCAGAGCCGCAGCCGATTTCGGCAGATTGGCGGCCACCTTGTCGGGCGAGGTCTGATCCGGTTCGGGCATGTAGATGTCGAGACCGATGGCCAGCGGTTTCAGTGCGTCGATGGCATCCACCAGGCTCGCGAGTCGATTTCGCGGCCACGGCCATTGACCGACGGTCGCCAGCGTCTCCTCGTCGATCTCCACGATGGTCACGGGCTGCGCGGTCGGAACCCGCGGGAAGTGACGTTGATACTGATCGAACAGAATTTGCCGGGCGGTTTTGAAGGAATCAGGCAGCGCCGCGTCGAGCGCGTCGACGAAAGCCGGACGCGGTATGTCGCTCGGCCATTCGCTGGTCAGATTGAGCAGGCTCAGGCCGAACAACAACGCCAGCGCCACCGGACGCCCTTGGGCGGCCTTCAGCAGATGCCTGGTCCGGGCAATCCATGGGTCGAAATAGCGTTTCATCGACGGAAGGCCACTCAGCGCCGATGACTGGCGCGGGTCATTGGACGGTGATG
Organism: Paraburkholderia sp. RL18-101-BIB-B; assembly: GCF_046026985.1. Taxonomy (NCBI): domain Bacteria; kingdom Pseudomonadati; phylum Pseudomonadota; class Betaproteobacteria; order Burkholderiales; family Burkholderiaceae; genus Paraburkholderia; species Paraburkholderia sp. RL18-101-BIB-B. The sequence continues at coordinate 13,979 of NZ_JARESV010000020.1, read as the reverse complement.
ACCGCGCGCCGGTTCATGCGATGGGGAACGCCATCCGCCGTGGGGACCAGTGGTTCGCGCTTGCCCCGGGCGGCGATCTCAATCTGTTGGGCAGGAATGCCTTGCTTGATCAGGAATGTCGCCACCGTCTGCGCCCGCTGCATGGACAGTTTGTCATTGAAGTCCTGCGAGCCGGCGAGATCGGTATGACCGACCACCACGAGTTGGGGCGCAGGCCAGGTCGCGAGGACGGCCTTCAGTTTCTTAACCGTGGCGGCCGACTCCGGGGCCAATTCGGTGGCGGAATCGAAGAGAAAAAAGATCGTGAAGGTCATGGGGCGCGGCGGCCGGGCCGCGAGCAGTTCACCATATCGTGCCTGCACAGTGGACTGGCTATCCAGCGTTTTTTCGATGGCGCCGCCCTTCGTGACGTCGACTCCGGCATAGGCCTTGTCTATGGTCTGCTCTCCGGTCGCACTGTGGACAACGACCGCGCCGACCTTGCCGTCGGGATCCGGCAATAGAATGATTTTGTCCGGAGTGCTGCACGCGGCCAGCAAGGCCAGCATGACGAATGCCGCTGCCCATGCCAGCCCGCGACGTCGGATTGCAGCCTTCAATGTGCGCCCTCCCCTTTATCCCCGACTTCGATGATGAACTCAGTGCCGCGCACGCCAAGCGTGGTAGTCGGTGTGCTGAAACGGACGGCATCCGGATTCGCCTTCGCCAGTTTTCCGGAAATCACGGCCAGTGAGCCGCGTTTGACGGAGGCGTCGAGCACGCCGTCATGGGTCGTGGTATTGAATGCGAATTTGTTGAGGTCGAGGATGGTATCGGCGCCGGCCGAGAGCTGGGTGGTGTCACGCAGCGTGATGCCGACGGAGGACTGCGGGCCGGTCACGATACGATCCTTGCCATACACCTCGCTGCCAATGGCCGCGCCCGAACTTGCTCCGGACCGCTCGATCTGCACCGTGCCCTTGACGGTCTTGACGACGCCGGCAGCATCGTCGGCAAGTGCATCCGCGACAGCCATGCACCCGCAGGCTAGAAGCAACGCATATTGGGCGGCTTGGAGACGCATCGGTGGCACCTGATGGCGTAAACGCTGCATTCCGCGGGACAGCGCGGCTCCCTGATGTCGACCTGGTGTGTGAGCAATCATTGCCTGACCGCTCGCAGAGCTGGGGCTTGCGAAAGACTTGCAGAAATACGGCTCCTGGGAAGCCGGGGAGACTTTTCTACGGCATCGATCAGACTAGCGCCGCGCCCCTGGGTGACTCTGTGCGCTTCCGCGCATATCGCCACGAGACACTTGATTGGCAGCCTGTTTGTGTCGCCGCGCCGTTCGATTAAGGGTTAACCCATTCAGAACTGCGCATCAAAGTGCATACAGTTCTTGCATACGAGCTTGCTTCAGACGCGGGGGGATTGCCGCCCAGGACTTCCGGCAGTGTTTCCTCAGTTCCACGAACTCAAAGGAGAAGACAGATGGAAATCCGCAACCCTTCCCCCGGCCTCTACAACGAAGATCTCGCCCCTTCAAGGGTACGCAACTGGGGTGCCTTCAGCATCTTCAATGTCTGGACTTCGGACGTGCACAGCCTCTGGGGTTACTACCTCGCAGCCAGCCTGTTCCTGCTGTGCGGCACGTTTACGAACTTCGTGCTGGCGATCGGAATCGGCTCGCTGGTGATCTTCGCGCTGATGAACCTGATCGGCTACGCCGGCGAGAAGACCGGCGTGCCCTACCCGGTGCTGGCGCGCGCCTCCTTCGGCGTGTGGGGCGCCAACCTCGCGGCGCTGGTGCGCGCCGTGGTGGCCTGCTTCTGGTACGGCGCGCAGACGGCCGCGGCAGCGGGCGCGCTGGTCGCTCTGCTTATCCGCAACGACAGCATGATGACGTTCTACAAGGGCACGCACTTCCTCGGCCACTCGGGGTTGGAGGTGATCTGCTACGTGGTGATCTGGGCGCTGCAGTTGCTCATCATCCAGAAGGGCATGGAGACGGTGCGCAAGTTTCAGGACTGGGCCGGCCCGGCGGTGTGGGTCGCGATGCTGATACTCGCGATCGGCCTGTGCGTGAAGGCCGGCGGCTTCTCGTTCTCGCACGGCATTCCGATGGACGTGCTGCTCGACAAAACCAAAGACGCCGGTGTCAGCGGCGAGCCGGGATCGTTCTGGGCGCTGATGGCAGTGGGCGCGACCTGGATCACCTACTTCGCGGCGCTGTACCTGAACTTTTGTGACTTCTCGCGCTACGCAAAGAATCGCGAAGCCGTGAAGAAAGGCAATCTGTGGGGCCTGCCGGTCAACCTGATCGCGTTCTCGCTGGTCGCGGGCATCACCACCATCGCCGCCTTCAAGGTGTATGGCGAAGTCCTGCTGCACCCCGAGCAGATCTCAGCCAAGTTCGACAGCTGGGTACTGGCGCTCATCGCTGCGCTGACCTTCGCGGTCGCCACGCTCGGCATCAACGTGGTCGCCAATTTCGTCTCGGCGGCGTTCGACATCTCCAATGTGTTCCCCAAGCAGATCAGCTTCAAGAAAGGCGGCTATATTGCCGCGGCCATCGCGCTGGTGCTCTACCCGTTCGCGCCGTGGGAAGGCAACGCCGCGCACTTCGTCAACGCCATCGGCGCGACGATGGGCCCGTTGTTGGGGATCATTCTGGTGGACTACTATCTGGTGGCCAAGGGCAACATCAACGTCGCGGCGCTCTATCAGGAGCACGGCGAGTACCGTTACGAAGGCGGCTGGAACGTCAACGCGTTGATCGCGGCGGCGATCGGCAGCGTGTTTTCGACCTTTCTGCCGAACTTCACCAACCTGCTGCCGGTCTGGTGGAACACTTATGGCTGGTTCTTCGGCGTGCTGATTGGTGGCGGCACCTATCTGATCATGGCGACGCTGCGGCCACGTACGGCCATCGTGACGACCCGCGCTTAAGGCTTCTTCGTGGAGCTGGACGCGGTGACCCGCGTTCAGCTCCACGAGGCAGAGCCAAGCATTAGCATGCGCTGCATCCCGCAGGCGGACGGTTCGTCGCGATAGCCGGGTTTGTTTTTCTCACTGGTTGATCTGCCCTGCCGCAATGTCCTCTAGCGATCTTCCGCGGGTCGGCACGCCCATGAGCAACACCGCCAACGCGCCGATCAGCAGCACAAGCGTCGTCGCCCCGAACACGCCGGCAAAGCCCAGCAGCGGATAGACGTACCCGACGAGGATAGGCGCGGCAATCGCGCCCAGCCGGCCAATCGACGAAGCGAGCCCGGTGCCCGTCGCGCGCACGTCGGTGGGAAAAACCTCCGGGGTGTAGGCATAAACGCCGGCATAGGTGCCGTTCATGAAGAACGAAAGCAGGATGCCCGACACCATGATGCCGGTATCCGTACCCGTCAACGCAAGCCCGAGCGCCGAGATGCCGCCCAATATCATGTACGACGCAATCGTCGCCTGGCGGCCGATCTTCTCGTTGAGCCACGCGCCCGAAAAGTATCCGGGAATCTGCGCGATGTAAATCACGAGCGAATACGAAAAGCTCCGCGTGATCGTCATCCCGTTCTGAACCAGCAAGCCGGGAATCCACGTGAAAAACGCGTAGTAGCTGAACGTGATGGATAGCCACATCAGCCACGTCATGGCCGTGATGCGCGCGAGCTTCGCCGCCCACAGCGCCTTGACGTTGGCGATGATCGAGGCCCGCCCGGCCGCGAGCGGAACGGATCCCTCGCGCGCGGGAGACAGCGGCTCCAACTGTATGCCGGCTTTCATCACCTCCGCTTCCATTCGCGACACGATCACATCGGCTTCCGCGTGCCGGTTGCGTGCCTCGAGCCAGCGCGGCGACTCGGGCAACGCGCGGCGCCACCAGAGCAGCATCACAATGGGCAGCGCCGTGATCACCATGACCGCGCGCCATGCATTGGGGGCGAGCGGAATCACCAGATAGCCCAGCAGTGCGGCCGCCACGAAGCCAAACGAGAAAAATCCCGCGAGGCTGCCGGTGAAACTGCCGCGATATCGCCGTGCCACGAACTCGGAGAGAAACGGCGCGACGATGGCGCTTTCCGCCCCCGTCCCCAGGCCGGCGACAATGCGCGTCGCCAGAAAAAATCCCCAGTCGTTCGCGAGCGCGCTGGCAAGGGACGCGACACAGTAAATCACGAGCGCATACATCATGACCTTGCGTCGGCCGATGATGTCGCCGAGCATGCCCGCGAGCATCGCGCCGACGAAATAGCCCATGAACGTACCGCTTCCCAGCACGCCGGTCTGCACGCTCGTCAACCCCCATTGCGTGCGCAGCACCGGCAGCAGGAATGCGAGCACGGCGGCGTCCATCGCATCGAAGGTGTAGCCGAGGCCGCCCATCAACAACAGACGGCGGTGAAAACCTGAAAACGGCAATCGCTCGATGCGAGCGGCAATCATCGACATGGACAAGCTCCGATTGGGACATTGGGGCGCCGCGAACGCGGGCGGGCTCATAAGGTCAAGCGCTTTCGAGTTCGTTGACGAAGATCCGGCCATCCTTCATTACGAGCGGAATATGCTCGCCCTGGCCTAACAGGCAATCGACGGACTTCAACGGATTGCCATCGACCACCAGTACATCGGCATGCGCGCCCGGCATGATTCTGCCGAGCTTGTCCTGCATACCGAGCACTTCCGCGCCAACGACGGTCGCGCTCGCGATCACCTCGGCCGGCGACATGACGTCGGCCAGAATCCGGAACTCATCGCTTTGCAGCCGCTGTGCCTCGCCGAGCAGGTCCGTGCCGAAGCCCATCTTCACGCCGGCGCGCTTCATGATTTCAATCGAGTGCAGTCCCGCGCCATGCACGTCCGCGACCTTGGCGATGCTGGCCGGCGGCAGTCCATATTTCTCGCCTTCGCTTGCAAGGGCGTCGTAAGTGACGAGGGTCGGCACGACATACGCGCCGTGTTCCGCCACGAGACGTGCGGTCTCCTCGTCGATCAGATTGCCGTGCTCGATCGTGCGCACGCCGCAACGCACGGCGCGCGCGATCGCCGCGGGCGTATAGGCATGCGCCAGTACATACGTGCCACGCCCCTGAGCTTCGGCGACGATGGCGCGGATCTCGTCTTCGGAGTAACCGAATGCGCCGACCGGATCGGTGGGTGAAGCAACCCCGCCCGAAGCCATGATCTTGATCTGGTCGGCGCCCATTTGCAGTTCCTCGCGCACGGCCCGGCGCACTTCATCGACGCCGTCCGCCACGCGGCCGAGCGCGCCCACGCGCACGCAGCATCCGCACGGTGAATCGGGTGGCATGTAGTCGGAGCGGGCGCGCGGATCGGCATGACCGCCCGTCTGGCTCAACGCGCGGCCGGATACAAAGAGGCGCGGACCTTCAATGAGCCCCGATTCGACCGCCTGCTTGAATGGATACCCTGCCCCGCCCGCGTCGCGCACGGTGGTGAAGCCGCGGCGCAGCATCGCGCGCATGATCGGCACGGCGCGCAGCGTGACGAGCACGTTGGGGAGTGTCGCCACGCGCGGCAGATTGAACTCGATTGCAACGACATGCACATGCAGATCGATCAGCCCCGGCATGATCGTTTTGCCTTTGACGTCGATCACGTGCGCGTTGCTGCTCTTGATCGGCTTATCGGACACTTCGCGGACGAAGCCGTCCTCGATGAGAATTTCGAAGCCTTCCAGCAGATCAGGACGGGTGGGATCGAGAAGCGCGCCGTTACGTAAGAGAAAGCTGGTCAAGTGTTATCTCCTTCAGGTTTCGACCGCAGCGCCGGGCATACGGGCCTCGCTTCGAGTATGGAGGCTGGCGTATGGAAGCGCTGCCAGGATATTCATCAGGATAAATCCCGCATGTATCAAGTATGGCGCTGACCAACACATGCCGCAAAGCGGATCCAAAAAAAGCTTTTCCCACATGTTGATCTATTGCAGCTGTCCGCATTAAGATGGGCACCTCGGCGCGCGACATGCCACCCAAACGCAAGGTGACATCCCGCAGCGGCCACCACACCGAATTGATCCTGCTCGCGAAGCGAGGCCAATGGATCAGGTTCCCAGCCAGGCAGCAAGCTCAGCCAGGAGACGACGATGCTCAGTCCACACGAATTTGCGACCCTCATGTTGCTCAAGGATGCACCGGATCTACCGAGTCTGGACGGTGCCGATCTGGAAGCGCTTCTGGAGCGCCAACTCGTCACGCTGGAAGAGCTCGCTTCCGGGCAACAACGCCCTCTCATTACCGAGGACGGACAAATTTTTCTGAAGGCCGCCGCTCGTATCCTGAACGACGAATGACACGTATCGCTTGATCAGTTGCACAGTCAAGGAGTGTTGCATGGCCGAATCGGGGGCGGGAATCGTCGTGGGTCTGTGTGGTCTGAGTGTCGCCATGCTGTTGGTCGCCGGACATTATTGGCTCGAGATGATCAGGCGTCGGCAGCTCAGACGAATGAACCATCACGATTGCTGGGAAGTGATGCGCCACAGGCGCTGAAGGCGCGCTGCCGGATGCGTCGATAGTCACGGCATCAAGTGGCTTATGCGGATATTGCGCGCAGTCTTGCGGACCTGATTGATTCAAGCGGACCCGCAGCGAGCAGGTCACGAGAAAGCCGATCATGAACTGGCTAGCCAATGCGGTGCTTGTCGCGCACGCGCTGCTTGCGTTGTTCATCGTGTGCGGATTCGTCGCGATCTGGGCGGGCGCCGGCCTCCGCTGGAAGTGGATACGCCAGCGTTTCTTCCGGCTCGTTCATCTGTCAGCGATCGTTATCGTGGCCACGTTGTCGCTGCTGGGTATCGCGTGCCCGTTGACGACGCTGGAGGACTGGCTGCGTACGGGTTCGCTGGATACGCAAGGATTCACGCAAGGCTTCATCCAGCGCTGGGTGAGCCGCCTGCTCTACTACGATTTGCCGGGCTGGGTCTTCACGCTTCTGTACGTCGCTTTCGGTCTGGTGGTGTTGCTGACCTGGCGGCTGATTCCTCCTGAGAGCGCACGTCGTTCGAAAGCAATGCGCTCGTGAGTCAGAACTAACGCGCTGGACACACCAAAGACGAGCAACCGGTGCGATGGCCATCTGAATGTCCACGGCCCGTATCGCGCAGATACGTGTTCCACCGCCGGCGCACGTATATTGCCCGCTCACGCGGCGCGCCAATCGTCCAGTCGCTCGCCGATTGCTTCCAGCTTGGCCCGGTCCAGTTTGCCTAACGAATTGCGCGGCAACTGGTCAACCACGATGAGCCGCTCCGGCATCTTGTAGTTCGCAACCCTGGTGGACAGATCACGCAACACGTCCTCGACCTGCGTCGCGGTTTCGGTCAGTTCAACGAAACCGATCACGCGCTGACCGAGGACGGCGTCCCGCACGCCGACTATCGCCGCCTCGCGCACGCCGCGATGGACCGTGAGCGCATGCTCGATTTCGGTCGGCGAGATGTTCGACCCGCCGCGAATGATCAGGTTTTTCTTTCTGGCGACGTACCAGAAGTCGCCGGCCTCGTCCTGGCGCATCACGTCGCCGGTGGCCCACCAACCATCCTTGCGTGCGTCGTCGATGCGCCCGGGGCCGAGCCAATAGCCGACGAACAGGTTCGGTCCGCGCAGCATCAGTTCGCCCGCTTCGCCGCGCCTGACCGTGTTGCCTTCTGTGTCGGCGAGACGAACGCGGTCCACGTCAACCGCGCGGCACACGGGCCCGCTATCGAATCCATAGGTGAAGGTGCCCGCGCTTTCGCTCATGCCGAGGAAATTGCGCATCCTGACGCCGAACACCCGCAAAAACTCCTCCTGCAGACTCGGCGGCGTCGCGTCGCCTCCGACGAGGCAGGTGCCCAGTGACGCGACGTTGCGTGGCTGCGCGATCTGCTCGACGATCGCCGCCGAATACATGAACGGCAACCACATCATCATCGTGCAACGGTGCCGTTCTATCAGGTCAAGCGCGGCCGCGGGTTCGAATCGGTCCATCAGGACGCAGGTGCCGTCTGTGGCGAGCGTCGCGAGCGCAGTGAAGAGCCCTGCAGCATGCATCATGGGCGTGGCAATCAGCGTGACGTCGTATGGCCTCGACGCAATGGCCTGGCAAGCTTGCATCATCGCGAACGCAGTGCGCGGGGTGTGCGTGACGAACTTCGGTTCTCCCGTGGTGCCGGACGTCGACAGCAGAAGCGCCGGTTCATCGACGCGCACCGGCTCGAGCCGCATCTCGTCTGCCTCGTGCTCGATCAACTCACTCCATGCTCTGCCGCCCGCGCGTTGCGCCGAGCCGTCGACAAGAAAGCGCTTGTCCGCAACGAGAATCGAAGCATCCATGCCGGCAATCGCACCGTATAGATCCAGCTGGCCCAGATACAACGAAACCTGCAACCGTCGCAGTTGCGGCTCGAGTTCCGCGCGTGTGAGCCGGTTGTTCAGCGGCACCGCAATCATGCCTGTCAGCATGCACGCGTAATACGCGGCGACGGCTTCCGGTTTGTTCGTCATGTGCAGCGCAACGCGATCGCCAGGTCTCAGACCGTGAGCGAGCAGGCCTTGCGAAAGCCTTCTGATATACCGTGTCAGGCGATCGTAGGTCCATGTGTCATCTCCGGCGATCAGCGCAATGGCATGCGGGCGGGCTGCCGCAGAGCCGAACAGGCGTTCGTGCAGCGTAATGAGTTGCGGTTCTCGTATGGGTTGCGGGCGTGTTCCGGGACAAGACATGGCGGTTGCTCCAAGGGTCGATTGGCTGTCAATGACAGGTCTGCCCTCACAACAGACAACGCTCGCAGATTATTCCGGCACCTGTGTTGAACCAACTCCTCTTCCCGTGTCAATGACAACGACAAGTCGATCCATGGCGCCGTCATCTAGTCCAGCGGCACGGTAATAACAGCACGCCCTGCCGCGCGTTTCACCAGCTCCGCGTGATTGGATGGCTGGCCTAACCATCTGGCCAGTCCACGCGGATTCCGGTGACCCAGCACGAGCAGATCCGCGTTGAGCAAGCCTGCATAGTTAGCCATGCTATCGACCACGTTCCCCACTGCGACATAGCCGCGTGCAACCGTTCCGCTCTCTCTCAAATGATCCAGCGCTTCCTTCAAGGTCTGCTTCGCCGTGCCTTCCATCTGTGAACACGCGACGTCCGATAAGTATCCAAGACTGCTGCCCACAGCCGAGCCGATATCCACTACCGACAGTACATGAACAGTAGCGGTCAACGCATATCCCAAACGGGTCGCGCGCAGTAATGCCGATCTGGATTCAGGCGATCCATCGTAGTAGACGAGCAGGTTGTAGTGGTCAGGCATGGGATCCTCGAATCGTGCGACGAAGGGAGTGGCGGCGGTTGCGTCATCCCCATAACACCCGTGGCCGACGAGGTATTCCAGAAAAGCGCAACGCTTCTTTTCGCTCGCGGCTCTTTGCCGTCACGGAATAAAACCGAAACACCAGGCGTTCGGAGGAGGACGATTCAGCGCCAAAGAGATCGGGCAGTTCAATCCGCGGACTCACTGTTCGCTGATTGCATGCCCATTCCTTTGCGCACTCAGGGATCGTTCGTTCGCGTGCATCGCAGATACAAGACGATTGCGGCGGGCGCTACTCCGAACATAAAAGGAATCGCGAAATGAAACTGCGTCAAAAGGCAGTGCTTGCCTGGTCATTCGCCGCTTGCACGGCAACGCTCACCGCGTGTGGCGGCGGCAGCGACAATTCCACACCACCGGCCCCGGCCACCGGTCCTTTCAAAGCCACCGTGCTGGTTTCCGATGGCAGCGTAAGCGCACCGAACACGGACGCCAATCTCAAGAACGGCTGGGGTATCGCCTTCAACCCGACCGGCGTCATGTGGGTGTCCGACAACAATACGAAAAAGTCGACGCTTTATGACGGCAATGGCGTGGTGCAGTCGCTCGTCGTGACGATCCCGCCCGCGGCGAGTGGACAGGCTGCCGGGCCGACGGGCATCGTGTTCAATACCAGCACCGACTTCGGCATTAGCGCAAACGGCCTCACGAGCAACGCGGTCTTCCTCTGGGCCACCGACGCCGGCACGATCGCCGGCTGGTCACCGAAAGTACTGCCGACGCAAGCCGTCAACGCGCACGACGACGGCACCGGCGGCGCCGTTTACAAGGGCCTTGCCATCGGCACGAATGCCGGTCAGAACCTGCTCTACGCGGCGGACTTTCATAACGGCAAGGTCGATGTGTTCGACAAGTCGTTCAACAAGATCCAACTCGACGGGCAATTCAAGGATCCCAACTTGCCTGCCGGCTTGTCCCCTTTCGGCATCCGTGTAGTCGGTACGACCGTCTATGTGACGTTTGCGAAGCTCGGTCCCGATGGACACACACAGGTGAACGGCCCCGGCAACGGCGCGGTCGACGCGTTCGATACAGCGGGGCACCTCACGAAGCGCATTGCCGTGGGCGGATCGCTGAATTCGCCTTGGGGTCTTGCGGTGGCGCCGGCGAATTTCGGTGCACTTAGCAATGATCTGCTGGTCGGAAATTTCGGCGACGGCACGCTCGACGCGTTCGATCCCAATTCCGGGGCGTTCATCGGTGCAGTGACACAAGCTGACGGATCGACTTTCAAACAGCCGGGTATCTGGGGCATCTCGTTCGGCAACAACGCTGCCAATCAACCGCTCAATACCCTGTTCTTCGCCGCCGGCCCGACACCGACGACCGGCGTCTACGGCCGGCTCGACGTCGCCCAGTAACCAGCCGGCGGACGCGGCGCGAGCGGCGCCTACCCAGGACGCTCTCAGGATCCGCATGCGCCGCGGACGCCGACTCTGACCACGCAAGCCAAACCCGGTGCCACCCATGCCGACGCCGATGAACAGCCCCTCCACTACGAACGACGCGAGAGTCCGCGCGTCGGCCGCGCGATCGGGCTGAAGCAAATTCTGGTGCGGGTGGTAGTCGAGTGCGCCGGCGTTTTTCCCGCCTCATAGTCCAGCGCCTGTTGCCGTTGCCCGGTCAGTTGCACGGCAAGAACGTCCGTCTGTGCGTCTTCGCATAACACCCCATAAGCCTTTTTATTCCGCCGCGAGATAGCGAAACATGCGTTTCGCCGCGAATGGATTTCATTGCGCGGCCCTGCACCGAAACGTACCCTGCTCTATACTCGTCAGCTTTTTGGATCGGCGCGTTCGCTTTCACGCTGCATCATGTCCCGACCCCAGCCATCAGCGCTTCTGCTTCGCTACGCCTTCATCGTGATCGTCATTGCGGCTGTCGCGGGAGCGTTCGCGTGGGTCGCCGGCTGGATTCGCTGGCCGGGCAGCGAGCCCGCATTGACGCCCGCCCGGATGATCGACGCCTTCGAGAACAGCATGGGCAGGCACCCCGGCTTTCGCCGCAATCATGCCAAGGGCGTGTGCGTGCGCGGCTATTTCGACAGCAACGGAAACGGCGCCGCGCTTTCGCGCGCGAGCGTGTTCGAGCGCGGCCGCACGCCTGTGATCGGCCGCCTCTCCGCACCGGGCGGCAATCCCGCCCAGGACGACGCCGACGCATCCGTGCGCAGCTTTGCATTGCTGTTCTCGGTGCGCAACGCAGAGCAATGGCGCACCGCAATGAACTCCGTGCCGATCTTCCAGGTCGCCACGCCACAGGCGTTGTACGAACAACTGGTGGCGCTGCGCCCGGATGCGCGGACCGGCCGGCCGGATCCCGCGAAACTGAACGCGTTTCTTGCGCAGCACCCCGAAACAATGGCCTTTCACCAGTGGGTCGACACCCATCCGCCTTCCACGGCTTTCTATAACGCGAGCTACTTCAGCATCGACGCGTTCCGTTTCGTCGATGCCGATGGCAACACACGTTTCGTCCGCTGGAGTGTGGTTCCCGACACGCCCTATGCGCCGTCGACCGAACGCACGAACCCGGCGCGCGATCCCGACTTTCTGGCACACGATCTCTATCTGCGCTTGCAGGCCGGCCCCGTCTCCTGGCACCTCATGCTCACGCCGGCAGGCCCGGGGGATCCGGTCGACGACGCGACGCGCGCATGGCCGCCCGAGCGCGAATTGCATCGGGTGGACGCCGGCACGATCGTGATCGAGCGCGCCGAAAGCCAGATCGACGGCGCCTGCCGGGACATCAATTTCGATCCGTTGATCCTTCCCTATGGCATCGCGCCCTCGGACGATCCGCTACTCGCCGCGCGCTCGGCGGTCTACGCGGTTTCTTTCAACCGGCGCACGCGCGAAGAGGCGGGAATTGGCACGCACCGCCGCTAGAAAGGGCGGCATCGAGATCTCCTCGATGGAATAAAGACGGCTTTCACACGTTGTGCGGTCTCAAGTTAAACTACACCGTTCGAACTTCGTAGCAAAAAAAAACGGTGGCGAACGACAGTGCAATTTTTTGTGCGAGGTCGACGGGTTCGCAATGCTGTCGAACCCGTCTCGGGGAACATGGGAGATTTTCGTTCAATGAACGGTGTAGATTTACCTGGCATGCTTCCCGAAATGCTGCCGCGCCTGTGGGCGTTCGCGCTTCGCCTGTCGGGGGACCAGCATGACGCCGAGGATCTCGTGCAACGCGCCTGCCTGCGCGGGCTCGAACGCGCCCATCAGCTTCAGCCCGACACGGCTCCTTTGAGCTGGATGTTCTCGATTGTCCATTCGACCTGGATCAACGAGCTGCGCGCCCGCAGCGTGCGACGACGGTCCAGTTTCGATTGGGATGACGACTTCCTCGAAAATCTTCCCGACCCCGTCGACCGGGGTCCCGAAACGCAATTGATGCACGGGCAGATCATCGACGCAGTCGAACGCTTGCCGGAGGCGCAGCGCGTCGTGATGCTGCTCGTCGCCGTGGAAGGCCTGAGCTATCAGCAGGCCGCCGACGTGCTCGAGGTGCCCATCGGCACGGTCATGAGCCGCCTGTCGCGCGCCCGCCAGGCGGTCGGCGCGCTGCTTGGCGGCGAGACGCCGAAAGCCCGGCCCGCGAAGACACAAAAGGATTCAATCGCATGATGGCTGACGACGCTCAACTGCTCGCTTACGTGGATGGCGGCCTGTCGCCCGAGGATCGCAGCGCGGTCGAAGCGCGACTGCGCGAGTCCGCCGAAGCAAGGCAAAAGGTCGCACTGTTGCGCGCTTCGCGGCTCGATTTCGCGGACGCCTTCGCGCAACAGAGCCTCCCGCCAGTGCCCGATTCATTGAAGCTCAAGATCGACGAGATGGTCCGCGCGCAGCGCGCCCGGGAATCGAACGACCCGGTCCTGCCCGCCAGCGAAAAAGCACCCTCCGAACCCGTGCGCTCGCGCCTGCGCGGCATGCCGGTCTGGCTTGCGGCGGCCTGCGTCGCCGGCGCTTTCGCCTGCGGCCTGTTCGTGCGGGTCGGCCCGCTTGCGGGCGGCGGCATGCAGATGGCCGCCAACGCCGACGTATCGCCGTGGGTGGCGGCGGCGGTCGGGTATCAGAAGCTGTACACGCGCGACACCCTCGCGTACACGGAGGAAGATCCGGCGGCCGCGGCGAAGATCGTCAGGGACATCCGCAGCGACGACAAGCTCGCCCTGCGCGTGCCGGACCTGACGAGCGCCGGGCTGACGTTCAAGTCGGTGCAACGGCTGCGCTTTAACAACAAGCCGCTCGTGCAGATCGTCTATCTGCCGCAAAATGGCCCGCCGATTGCGCTGTGCGTGATGAAAGACTCGAAGCCGGACCAGCCGGTCGCGACGAAGACGGTCGATGCCATGGACGTCGCAACGTGGCGGCAAGCGGAGTTGAGCTATGCACTCATCGGGCAGTCGGGCAACGTCAATCTCGCCGCGCTCGGCAAGCGCATCTCCAATCTCGACATGGCGCCGCTTTTCAGCGATGCCTCGCCGATCGCGCGTCCCGTGTCCGGATAACGGCATGCCCGAGCGCGTCACGCGACAGTGACGCATCGGGCCGTGGCGTGGGGGGGGGGGGGGGGGGGGGGGGGGGGCGGGGGCCGGGGGGGGCGGGGGGGGGGGCGGGGGGGGGGGGGGGGG